>CAYZQA010000064.1:0-11228 GCA_964480745.1 uncultured Sangeribacter sp.
GGGAAGGAATAATTCAAATTAAAATAATCAAATGAGGAAGCCATAGAACTATAGCTATTATTCAATTTGTAACTCAATCTGTAGCTCCAACTGTAACCAAATTTCTAACCAAAAACGCCATAGTCAAACAAAATCCAATGGTGTCGGATGAAGTTAAATGTAGGATAGGGAGGCGAGGTATGGAATCGATAATGAGAAAGTTAGCTTTGCAAATGGCTGATATAAAGAAAGATGGGTCGCCTCACGGCAACCCATCTACGATTCCACTATAAACTATATCTAACTAAACATACCACATTCAAACTTTTTCCCAAAACCTTGAACGTTCTATCCATATTGCTTTGTACCTTTAGAACGTTCCCTTATGGCTTTGGTTGTGCGGTTTATGTTTATTTAGTTCCGTTTAAGTTTCTTTTGTTTAAGTTAATTTTCATGTAATTCGACCGTCCCGGCTCAAGGGCTGTTTCCTCCCGCATTGGAGCGGTTGTCTCAACTCAGATGGGCTAAGAGGGCTTCGAATGCCTGTCGGGCAGATGAGTCAGTTGCTGTCAGTTGCCGAAGTTTCTCAAGCAGCTCGTGTGCATCGCCACGTCGTTTGAGAATCCTGAACGCTACCATATCCGCTTCCTCCCGCGTCTGTGAATCCAACGCCATCTTCACGGCCTCCTTCTGGCTCATTTCTTCGGGGGGAAATAGATAACAAGAGAGCATCCTGGATTCTCGGACATTTTTGTCTGCCCAGAGTTGTAAGGCCAATTCCCTTAGTTCCTCCGGATTTTCGGTTTGCTCGGAAATCCTTCGTGCAAGCGCTGAAAGCTGTGGTAGGTTTAGGCCGAAGATTACGCCATGGGGATAGCCGCTGCTCCTGAGAACATCGGCTATAATCCCATTGCGATATGCAAAGAACTCGCTCTTGATTTCTTGGAGTGTCATTTGCGGGTCAGAGGGGAGTAGTCGCGGCTCAGACGCAACATCTGTTCTGAGTAGCTTTCGGGCCAAGAAATTGTGATGTCTACGATCTCTCCCTTGTCATCAAGTTGAGGCGTGTAGACCGGATTGATGAACCCTCGGTAAGGGGGAATATCGAGCTTTGCATAACGGTCAAGCACTTCCTTATGCAGTTTCGGGTCGACCTTTACGGCATATTTTTGGACGAGATCGTTGCCGGCCTTGTAATCGCCCTCGCTCTTGATTCTCTGGATATGACCGAGAAGCTGACCGATGAGAGTGCGCATGGCCTCGTAATCATTGATCTTGACAAAAGTCTTTCCATCCTTCTTGACAAGTTCAACGACATCTTTTCCTCCCTTTCCGTTTTTGCGGCCATTTTCAAGGACCCACTTTGCAATCAGCTGGCGGTTACGCATGTGGGCCTCCTCAACATCCTTGCCCATTTCTATGCGGTTGAGCTGGGTCATAAGGCCATTAAGCATATATTTATAATACTCCGCTTTATAAGCCTCCGGATTATCCAGGATTCCGAGTTCTATCAGCTTTGGATCAGCCAGATAATAAAGCGCAAAGAGGTCGGCGCGCGCCTCCTCCAATGTCGAGCCATTCTCCTTGAGGGCATCCTGATCAACTCCGGGCATAAGCTGTCCGGAAGCATGGCCAAGACATTCGTGAAGGTCCGTATGGAGCATATCTGTGATATAAAGATAATCCTCCATCAGTTTCGCGGTCGGAGCGTCGATCACAAACTCTTCCGTGAATCCGTTTCCGTGAGAAGCCATCTCGTAGGCCTCCGTAATATTTTCTATGGTCACGGATTTGGAGCCATGCTCGGCGCGGATCCAGTTTGAGTTGGGAAGATTGATTCCGATGGCAGTGCTGGGGAATGCGTCTCCGGCAAGCATGGCGGCATTGATAACTTTCGCTGAAACGCCTTTGACATTCTGTTTGCGGAAGCGAGGGTCGATGGGGGAGTGGTCTTCAAACCATTGGGCGTTAGAAGAAATGGTTTCCGTGCGGCTTGTGGACTTGGCGTTTTTGAAATTGACGTATGATTCCCAGCTTCCGGTCATTCCGAGAGGGTCGCCGTAGCTCTCGATGAAGCCATTGACGAAATCGACATCGCTCTTCGTATCTTCAGCCCAAAGGATTGAATATTCGTCAAAAAGGCGGAGGTCGCCTGTGACATAATAGTCAATGAGTTTGGTGATATATGCTTTCTGAGCGTCATTCTCAGCGACCCCCTTCGCCATATCGAGCCAATAGATGATCTGCGCGATAGCCGGGCCGTAGAGTCCGGTCAGAGAATACCGTTGTTCTTTGATTTTGCCATCTTCCTTGACAACTCTTGAATTAAGTCCGTAGGAAACAGGGCGAGGATCAGAAGGATCCTTCATGGCGTTATAAAACTCCTCGACTTCGGCTTGCGTCACGCCCTCGCCATAGAGATTGTTGGCAGAAGTCAGGATAACATCCTGCGTGCCATCTTGATTCACGCGTTTGGCCATCACAGAGGGATCGAAGATGACAGGGATGAGAATCTCCATCATCTGCTCGCGTGTCTGACCTTCGGCTAAGGGAAGTTGCCCGTCCGGAAGAGCCGCTACCTGCGCCTCAAAGAATCCTTGGCTGAATTCGGGGGTGAATTTGTCGGTTGAATAATGATGATGGATTCCGTTGCCGAACCATACTTGTTTCAAGTATTTCTCGAACGCCTTGAAGTCATCCGACTCGCGCGAGCCGGTATAATTTGTATAGATATTTTCCAGCAGCTGACGTAGCTGGAGGTTATATCGGCCGTTCTGATCCCATATAATGTCACGTCCCATCTGGGCAGCCTGCGTCAGATAATAGAGCGTCTTTTTCTGCTCCAGGGAAAGACGGTCGAACTCGGGCACTTCGTAACGGAGCACCTCAATATCTGCAAAACGGTCGGCGTGGTAATTGAAATTTTTGTCCACGACCGCTCCTGAATTCAATGTGGCCATAGAGCCGATGATAAGGGTTGGAATGATTTTTTTCATTATGAATATCGGTTAGTTTTCATGGTTAATTGGCAAACTGCGCTTCATTCGACCTCCAAGACCAACCCTTTGAGGTATTCCCCCTCCGGGTGAGCGATGTCGATCGGATGGTCGGCAGGTTGGGAAAGCTGATGGAGAATCCTGACCTTTCTTCCGGCTCTTTCGGCTGCAGTAAAGACGGCCATGCGGAACATCTCCTTGGAAATGGCCTGGGAGCAAGAGAATGTGAACAGAATTCCTCCGGGCTTTATTTTCTCGAATGCAGCTGTATTGAGGCGGCGGTATCCCTTAAGCCCGTTTGCTATTGCAGATCTGCGTTTTGCAAAAGCCGGAGGGTCAAGGATGATCAGGTCGTACTTGTCGGCGGGCATATCCGACAGAAACCGGAATGCATCTGTCGCATGCGTATGATGACGGGGATCGCCGGGGAAGTTCATCTCAATATTTGCATCCGTCAGCATGGTCGCCTTGGTGGAGGAATCGACCGAATCAACCTCCACGGCTCCTCCTCTCATGGCATAGACTGAGAATCCCCCCGTATAGCAAAACATGTTCAGCACATGCTTGCCCCGAGCAAATTTCTCAAGCAAGCTGCGGTTCTCACGTTGGTCGACAAAGAACCCCGTCTTTTGTCCTTTCAGCCAATCGATATTGAATTGCAGACCATTTTCCAAAGCAATATTGCCATCGAAATTTCCAATCAGGTATTCATTCTCCGGGTCGAGGGCGGCCTTGTAGGGTAGAGTTGTCTCGCTTTTATAATAGACGTTCCGTATTCCTGCCTCCGGGAGGCGTGTCAGAGCGTCGGCTACGGCACGCCTTGCAAAGTGCATTCCCGGGGAATGGGCTTGCATCACGGCCGTATCTCCGTAAATATCGACTATGAGACCTGGCAGGAAATCTCCTTCTCCATGAATGAGACGATAACAGTTATTGTCAGGTCGTATCAAGCCGAGTTGCCTGCGTAGTCTATGGGCGCTCTCGAGGCGCATAAAGAAGAAATCCTCCGGCAGATGGTCGGCTCCGAATTCAAGAATTCGGACGGCTATGCTGCCGATTTGAAAATGGCCGGTACCCAATACGGTTCCATCCGAACTGCGGACCGTCACGATATCTCCCTCCTCAATGTCTTCCGGCATTGAAGCTATCGCTCCCGAAAACACCCAGGGATGGTGACGCAACAGGGATTCTTCCTTGCCGCGTTTCAGGCGTATAGTCTTTTCTTCTGTCATTATCGTTTACTTGATAAAGAGTCTAACAATATCCATCCCATTGGCATATAGAAGGAGCAACAGGAGGAAAAACATTCCTGCCATCTGGGCGCGTTCCAGGAATTTCTCGCTGGGCTTGCGTCGGAAGATGACTTCATAGAGGAGAAACAGAACATGGCCGCCATCCAATCCGGGAATGGGGATGATATTCATGAAGGCGAGCGCCACAGACAGGAACGCAGCGATGTTCCAGAAGGCTATCCAGTCCCAACGTTCGGGGAAAATGGCGCCGATTGAACCAAAGCCTCCGATGCTTTTGGCCCCCTCTTTAGTGAAGACCATTTTCATGGATTTTGCGTAGGAGACGAGTTTGTCGGTTCCCATCTCTATTCCGCGCGGAACGGACTGAATCAAGGAGTAAGTCCGTTTCTCAGATTTATAAAATGCCGCCGGGTCTATCTCCAGCCCAATCCCCATCTTGGAATTATCGGAAAGCTTGACTGGCAAGGCAAGGGTGTCAGCCTTTCCTGCTGTCTCGCGGGCCACGGTCAATGTCACAGTTTCCCCGTCGTGGCCTCTGAGGTTGGTAAGGAAACTCATGAGGGTCGGGGTTGCCACGCTGTCGATCGCAAGAATCATGTCCCCTTCCTTCATTCCGGCTTTTGCCGCCCCTTCCCCGGGAGCTACCTGGGTGACTCGCGTGGGTATTCTGTAAGCCATGAAATTGACAGAAGCCGTGTCGCTTTTCATCTCGTTGTCTAAGCTGAAGATGAAATTCTCCGGAATGGAGATCTCAACGGTGTCGCGCCCGTTGCGCAACACGGTTACCTTCCCGGCCTGGACCATCTCCATCCGGGCATTCATCGGATTGTCGAGCGGCTTCCCATCCGCAGCCAAGGGGATATCCCCGTTTTGGAAACCGATTTTGCGCGCCTCTCCGGAATAATCCATACCCATGTGGGCTTCTTTGAAGGGCACATATTTCTCGCCCGTGGCATAAACGATTCCTGCATAAATCAGGATGGCGGTAAGGAAATTGAACAATACCCCGGCAATCATTATCAGCAGTCGCTGCCACGACGGTTTGACCCGGAACTCATAGTCCTTGGGAGGAAGCTTCATGGCCTCCGTATCCATTGACTCGTCGATCATTCCGGAAATCCGGCAGTAACCTCCGAACGGGAGCCAGCCTATTCCATATTCTGTATTGTTCCAGAAACGTTTCCAGCGTGACTGGGTCTTCTCCTTTTCAAAGGCTGCATCCCCGCGCTCCATGCGGATTGCAGAATGTTTGCGGAATTCCGCCTCTTTCTCCTTCAACTCTTTTCTCGCGTTCTGGAGCTCTTCGGATTCCACAATCTCCGGGGCTTTCCCCGAAAGCCTATCTATGGCGCTGCGTTGATCGCAATTCTTCTCCAATTCTGCAACCTCTGACTGGGCTTGAGACAACGCGCTCAAGGCAGCCTCATAAGCTGCCTCCTCCTCCCCTTCAGCTTTAGCATCCTCAGAAAGATACTTCACCTTCGAAAGAACTCCCACATGGCGTCCGGGTTTCCATTTGAAAAGAGAGCGCCAAGGGTTGAAGAAAATATAAAATTTCTCTACGCGAACTCCGAAGAGGCGAGCGAAGAGGAAATGTCCGAATTCATGGATAACCACAAGCAGCGAAAGAGCAAGAATCAGCTGAGTGGCCTTGATAAGAAATGTTTCCAATTATTGAAAGATTGTAATTCTATGGTTGAAACTGTTAGAACGTCAATGACATTCTGTCAATAGACGTCTTGTAAAATCAGTTGCCTCTTTATGACATTCCTGCAAAGAATCAAGAGTGACCTCTTCATCGGGTCTCATCTCGTCCATACATCTTCCGACAATTTCCGGAATGTCGACAAATCGTATTTTCTCATGCAGGAACGCATCGACGGCAACCTCATTGGCCGCATTCATCACGCAAGGAGTCAGCCCCCCGCGCTCCATGGCAGAATATGCACGTCTTAGAAGAGGGAATTTTTCCATGTCAGGTTTCTCAAACGTGAGGGCCGGGTAGGAGAAAAGGTCAAGTGCGGGTCGGTCGGAGGGAAGTCTCTGCGGATAGCCGAGGGCATATTGAATCGGAAGGTGCATATCCGGAACCCCAAGCTGAGCCTTAACCGATCCATCGACAAACTCCACCATTGAATGGACAACCGACTGAGGATGGACCGCAACTTCTATCCTGTCAGGTCTGATATCGAAGAGCCAACGCGCCTCAATCATCTCAAAGCCTTTGTTCATCATCGTTGCGGAGTCAACTGTCACTTTTGCTCCCATATCCCAATTCGGATGACGAAGGGTGTCGGCCAATGTGACCTGTGGGAGCTGCGACAGGGGAGTTGTCCGGAAAGGGCCGCCGCTGGCCGTCAGGATGATCTTTCGGATTGCATCGTGGGATTCCCCCTGCAGACATTGGAAAATTGCGGAATGCTCGCTGTCAACCGGAATGATGGACGACTCTGGGTGTTTTTCGAGTAGCTTTTTTATCAACTCTCCTCCGACTACGAGGGTCTCCTTATTGGATAATGCGATTTTTTTCCCTGCGCGAATTGCTTCGATTGTGGGGATAAGTCCGCTATAGCCAACCATCGCTGTCAGCACAATCTCCACTTCGGGGAGTGTGGCTGCCTCGGCAATTTCTTCCGGACCCGCCTTGACTTCAATGTTGGTTGAAGCCAAAGCCTCCTTAAGAGGGGCCAGGAAAGTATGGTCGGCGATAACGACACGCAGTGGATTGAGAGCCAATGCTTGTTCGGCAAGGAGTTTCCAATTATTGCGCGCCGTCAGCACGCAGGCTTTGAAACGTCCGGGGAACGCCTTGATGATATCAACGGCCTGGGTGCCGATACTGCCCGTGCTCCCAAGGATTGCTATATTAATAGGAGTGTGATGGCTCATAATTTCCAGTTTAAAAACAGGCTGTTTTGCCCATTCCTTTTCTCAATATGCAAAGTTAATCAAAAAAAGCGATTCCTCCGAATCCTCATTTCAATCCTCTTCTAATCTTCTAATAAGGAGGAATGGAAGTGCTTTCTTCAGAATATAGGGGCATCCTCCTCGCGAGAATATGGACACATCTCGCCGCGCGCTATTTCGTCGGAACATCAGCGACTCCGGAATCGACATATTCATAAGGAAGGAGGGGAAGGCTGTTATGCCACATTCTCACTCCGAACCATCTTCTTCCTTTGCTGTCGGGAGGAGTGTCGAATGCTATTGCCTGCCCGGAAATGACGGCATCTCCGGTAGCCACCACGGGTTCCCCAAGATGGGAATATGCAGTCACAAACCCCCGATTATGTTGGATGACGACAGAATATCCGCGTTCCGAAGGGGAATAATAGCTGGCGAGGACTGTCCCGTCGGCGGCGCTTAGAATAGCTCCGTCGCCTGGAGTGATGACAATCCCTTTTTCGGAGGTTCGTGAAGAGGATGTAAAAAATCCGTTCGGACTGACCGGCGAAAACATAATGGCATCCGCTGCCAGGGGGGCAAGAATGGAAATGTTATAGCGTTCCTTCTTTTCCATCTCAGAAATAAAGCGGCTCTCCCTCGGAAGGGCTGAAAGAAGAGAGTCCTGATTGGAGGCGTGATTTGCCAGAGATGTCCTGGTAGAGGAATCAGGCATAGCCGGGCGAGAAACGTCAGTGACCTTGAGATAGTTGTCGATAAAAGCTTGGTTGACGGCATAAGCCTCCCGCAGGGAATCGAGCCGAAGAAGATTTTCCTCCGAGACCGCTCTTTCAGATTCCTTCATATAGCCTGGCAGCATGCGGTGGAGCGGGGAGAGCATGACGATTGCCCCGGCGATCAAAAAAAGAAGTGTAAGCAGACCAAGCGAAGCCGCGATTAACCCCGGAGCTGTCAGGCGCAGTTCCATGCGTGTGGTCAGATGGGATTCATCCTCAATCCTTAGGCGGTAACGGGTAAAATGTTTCATTTTGACGGTTCAGTCGGAAGTCCTGTAAAGTTGCTCCCTATATAAAAAGAGAAGCCAATTATATTGTGGATATATAATAAGGAGTGAGAACGTAGGATATAGGGAAGAGGGGAAGAGGAGAGGGGTCAAAAAGACAAAGCGAAATTAGGGAAAAAAGAGTTTAAAATCAAGAAAATTGAGGTTGTTAATTTGGAATGTTAAAAAGTTTGACTAATTTTGCACGTCAAAACCCGGCTTCCCGAGGGGGAAATTGTATATAAGTCGCAGGAAATCCCTCTGGAAAGGGGAGCAGTTATGAAAAAAGGCTGTCCGAAATGTTAAAATTTATGGGTTGCAGAACCGAATAATAGATTTTAACGTTAAACTATCAGAAATAAAAATAAAAAACTATTCTTAAAAAGTTACAGTATGAAAGCTAAGAATCTTTACTACGTAATGGCCCTCTGCGCCGGCTCGTTCGCTTTCAGCAACGCAGCAAACGCACAGGATGTGTTCGTTGACGAGGCCGCTACAGTGACTGAGTTCACTTGCGACAACACGGACCACTATTTCTCAAACTGGCGCAACAACTGGTTCATCGAAATCAGTGCCGGTGGTAACCAGCCCATCGTAGAGCGCGGAACGCTCAACGACGCTTACACTCCGATCGAGCGTAACAAATGGACTGCTACCTATAGCGTAGGTTTCGGCCGCTGGTTCTCTCCCTACTGGGGATTCCGTTTCAAAGGCCTTTATGGCAGCCTCCACTGGGATGCTCCCACGATTGCAGAGCCTAACGATGGCTGGACTCACTCTCGTCACGCTGGTATCCAGCTTGAAATGATGTGGGATATGTTCAACTCAATCGGCGGTGTAAACGCTAAGCGCGTATTCTCCATCATCCCGTTCTTCGGTCTTGGTGGCGATGCTAACTGGAACTTCCACAGAGAAGGTGGTGGCGCTCCTGCCGGTAACAACATCCTTCGCGATCATTGGACAAGCAACCACGATTGGAAGCAGGTACAGTGGACTCTTCCCGTTTCTGCAGGTCTTCAGTTCCGTTTCCGTCTTGGCAAGTATGTAGACTTCTTCGCAGAGGCTCGCGCAATGTTCTACGGTGACAACTGGAACAACTTCGCTCAGGGTACTTCTATCGACGCTCTCGTATCTGCTATGGGTGGTTTCAACTTCAACATCGGCGGACGTGGCTGGAACACTTTCAACGAGTGCAACTACGTTTCTCAGATTGCTGCCCTCAACGGCCAGGTCAACGACCTCCGCGCTCAGCTTCTCGCTTGCGGCCAGGAAGTTGCTGCTCTCCAGGCTCAGCTCCCCTGCCCCGAACCCGTTGTTAAGGACTGCGTAAACGCTCCTCTTATGGCAACCGTTCGCTTCACCATCAACAGCGATGCTATCCTCCCGACTGAAGAGGTTAACATCTACAACATGGCTGAATGGCTCAAGGCTAACCCCAAAGAGAATATCGTAATCGTTGGTTATGCTGACAAGGATACCGGTACAAGCGAATACAACATGCAGCTCTCCGAGCGTCGTGCTAACGCTGTTGCCAACGCCCTCACTTCTCAGTATGGCATCAACCCCAACCGTTACACTGTACGCTACGACGGCTCTGACGTTCAGCCCTACAGCACTAACGACTGGAACCGTATCGTAATCTTCACTCAGAAATAAACTGAAATAATTATAAAAAATTAGGCCCGACCTTCCCGGTCGGGCCTTTTTTTGTCTACGTTTCGCTTGGAGAGGGTAGTGTCGACTCAGAATTATTGATTGGCTGAAAAAACATGTTTTCAAACATAGAATATTTTCCGGTCTATTTTTGCTCGTTATCCGGAAAGTTTGTAAGTTTGCATCGAAATCTGATGCCCGCGGACGCGCCGCGAACCTCAAGACAAACCTAAAATCTAAATAGACTATCATGAACATCAATCAGATTATGGCCGATCTCGAGGCCAAACACCCCGGAGAAAAAGAATATCTCCAGGCAGTCAAAGAAGTTCTTCTCTGTGTAGAAGAGGTCTACAATCAGCACCCTGAATTCGAAAAAGCACGCATCATCGAACGTATGGTAGAGCCCGACCGTATTTTCACCTTCCGTGTCACTTGGGTTGACGATAAAGGCGAAGTGCAGAACAACATCGGCTACCGCGTTCAGTTCAATAACGCAATCGGCCCCTACAAAGGTGGTATCCGTTTCCATGCATCCGTAAACCTCTCGATTCTGAAATTCCTCGGTTTCGAGCAGACTTTCAAAAACGCTCTCACAACGCTTCCGATGGGCGGCGCTAAAGGCGGTTCCGACTTCAGCCCCCGAGGCAAGAGCGATGCTGAAATCATGCGTTTCTGCCAGGCTTTCATCCTCGAACTCTGGCGCAACCTCGGTCCCGACCGTGACGTTCCGGCAGGCGATATAGGTGTCGGCGGTCGCGAAGTTGGCTACATGTACGGAATGTACAAGAAGCTCGCTCGTGAAAACACAGGAACATTCACAGGCAAAGGCCTTTCCTTCGGTGGAAGCCGCATCCGTCCCGAGGCAACCGGTTTTGGCGCTCTCTACTTCGTGGAAAGCATGCTCAAAGATCTCGGCACAGACATCAAGGGCAAGACAATCGCTATCTCTGGCTTCGGTAACGTCGCATGGGGCGCTGCTACTAAGGCTACCGAACTTGGCGGTAAGGTCGTTACGATCTCCGGTCCTGACGGTTACATCTATGATCCCGCAGGTCTCGACGCTGAGAAGATTGAATATATGCTCGAACTCCGCGCATCCGGCAACGACATCGTCGCTCCTTATGCAGAGAAGTTCCCCGGCTCTCAGTTCTTCCCCGGCAAGAAACCTTGGGAGCAGAAAGTTGACATCGCTCTCCCGTGCGCAACTCAGAATGAGCTCGGCGAGGCTGATGCAAAAGCTCTGATCGCAAACAATGTCCTCATGGTTGCTGAAGTCTCCAACATGGGTTGCACGGCAGAGGCCATCGACACATTTATCGCCAACAAGACTCCTTACGCTCCCGGCAAGGCAGTAAACGCAGGTGGTGTGGCTGTTTCCGGTCTTGAAATGACTCAGGA
>CAYZQA010000065.1:0-10865 GCA_964480745.1 uncultured Sangeribacter sp.
GACCCCGACCTTGGCAAGGTCGTGCTCTACCAACTGAGCTATTTTCGCATTCGCTATGTAAAGTCAAGAAAATTTCTCTTCTTGGAGCGAAAAACGGGACTCGAACCCGCGACCCCGACCTTGGCAAGGTCGTGCTCTACCAACTGAGCTATTTTCGCGTTTTTCTGTCGGTTCCGCTCTCGCTTTCCCGATTTGCGTTGCAAAGTTAATGCCTTTTTTTTAACTGTGCAAGTATTCGCTTTATTTTTTGCCTCTTTTTTTACAACTTCTCCCCATTCGTCCCCTTTATCTTTATGAAACTTAGTGGGTTAATTGCTATAGGAGCAACCCATCAGACCCTTCTCATTTGGCGTCAGATGCTGGATTAGACCATATCCATCCCTCGCCAAATTCTTTCTTGAACTCCGGAGAGTTAAGAGCCGCTGTCAGCGCGCCCCGGTCATTCCCGCTTTGTGCTGAGACTCGCCACATCTTTCCGCTGTTGACTATCTCCAGACCATCCTTGCCTCCATGCTGCACGGCTATGAACCGCTCTGCTTCTGCCTGGCTTTTGAAGGTGGCTACAATGAGATAATAGTCCGACATCGAGCCCTCCTCTGATTTCGTTTCTTCCTTCGCCGGCGAGTCTTCAACTGCATTTGGACTTGCAATCTCAGTTCCCCTATTGACGCTCGGATCAATATGCTCCTTGGCCGTCCTGATAATACGTTCTACGGGCACCACCGACGCCTGATTCTCTATCCCTCCCGAAGGTTTCGGAGGATTGATCAGGGCCATTGCAACTGAAGCTACCAATATGAAACAGGCCGCCGTCTTTGCAAACATCTTGTTGATCGCAATGTAGTAGTTTCGGCGGGTATCAAATCTTCTTCCCTGCTTGCTCGTCTTTTTCTCCGCATTATCGGCTGCGGATTCTTCCTGCTTATTGCGAAGCAGCGGCCGGATCGGCATATATCCCGTTTCTTCCGCCAGATAAGTGGGGGAGTGGAGCGGGATAAAACGGATGCTCTCCTCCTCGCGCCTGATGACGCCGAGTCTTCCTATCGTCACTTCCCCATCTTCTTCCAGCATGCGGATGAAGCTGTCGGTGTCGCGCATAAGAAGTTCCCGACCTTCCTGAAACGAGATGCGATATTTACGCGCATACGAAGTAGCCAAAATACCATCATCGTGGATCAGGGCGCCGTTGAACCTCACTTCCCGCTCCATGGGATTATACCGTCCCGTCATGGGGTCCAGTCCGGCCGACCGGTGCACATTGATGAAGCCGCCGAACCCCGGCACAACCACGCAGTCGTGTCGGAGAAGTAGGTATTCGATGTGTAACGATAGGCGTTCCATGTCGGAAGTTCAGGGTTAGTTATCTCTTTTTTGCAAAGGATTGATAATCAAGATAGTCCAACTTGAACGGGACCCTTGCTTGCTCTTCCCTTGGGCTCTTAGGCTCTGCAAAGTTAATAATAACTCCCTAATTTCCTACGCCCAATGAGCATAATTTTTACTGATTTTATCTACAGTTTTTGCTAACTCTTTCCCCCTTATGCGATTGCGTTTTTATGAGAAGTTTTTCTGTCATTCCCGACCCATGATGTCCTCCACTGTCTCGCGGTCCGCGCCGAGGGCAATGGCTTTCTTGCGGTCGGCCTCCGCTTCCCTTGCAAGATGGCGTTTCTTCGCCAATGCTCCCCTCAAGAGAGTCAGCCGGGCGCTCTTGGGATATTCCTTCAAGGCCTCCCTGACGAGCTTGTCGAGTTTTTCTTCCTCGTTTTCTTCAAGGAGAAGTAGCCCCAACTTCACGGCTACGCTTTCTTCCTTTGCTTTCTCCCATGCCTTGGCATATTGTCCGGCAGCAGTCTCCCTTTCTCCTCTCATTAACGCTATGTCGCCAAGTCCTTCGTTGGAAGTTGCATCCTCGGGATAGTTTCGTTCAAGGGTGCCCAGGTCTTCTTCCGCCCCCGGGATGTCTCCCGCTGAAAGTCTGACGATGCCTCGGGTGCGCAATGCCCCCTGATGCACTGAGTCGGTCTGCAGGGCAAGGTCAAGGTCGTCAAGCGCTTCCTTCCTCATCTCCATCGCGAGATAGGCGTTCGCTCGGTTGGTTAGCAAGACTGTGGAACGGGGCGCCTTTGCAAGCCCAACGCTGAAGGCCTCTACAGCGCCTGCATAATCTCCTAAATGACTTCTGACAATCCCTAAGTTTGACCAGAGGAGAAAATTAGCGGAGTTGGCGGGCTCTGCACGCAACGCGCCCAGGATATGTCCCTCCGCCTCGCGCCAGCGGGAGGCCCGGATATCGGCCTCGGCTTTGTCGACCATCCCTTCATATTCCGTAGAAAAAGTCTGCGCCCCCGATTGGAGGGCGCAGACGGCTGCTATTGTCAGTATTGTCTTTTTCATTCAGGCGTTCCTCTTATGTCTAAGAAACGTCCGATCGCGACGGATTATTTTTTACCCTTGGCGTAGTTCTCAAGGCCTGTCTTGAGGAATTGCTGATATTTGGGGATGTTTTCCTCGTAAGGGAAGGAGTGATTGAGCGGCTTCCCTTCTGCATCAACAATGACATAGAACGGCTGTGCGTTTGACCCGAATTTGGTTCGCTGCAGGTAGCTCCATTTGTCTCCGTATGTGCGAAGCGTCCTTTCATCTCCGTTCGTTTCCTTAACCTTGATGGGAGCGGGGAGGGGCTTCTTGTCATCGACCATCAGCGTGACAAGGACATAGTCTTCATCAATAGTCTTCTTGATCTCGGCATTTGTGAGGACGGCAGCCTCCATCTTGCGACAGTTCACGCAGCCATATCCGGAGAAGTCAATGAGGACAGGCTTGTTGAGGGTTGCGCCAATCTGCATTCCTTCCTCGAAACTGTCAACCTGAGCATGAACTTCCCCGTCATAAAGATTGAAGTCCTGCGTGTAGATCGGCGGAGCGAATGCGGAGATGCTCTTAAGCGGTGCGCCCCAGAGTCCCGGAATCATGTAGACTGCAAATGCGAGCGACACGAGCGCGAGCATGAATCGCGTCAATCCGACTTTCTCGACAGCATCATCATGCGGAAGACGGAGCTTGCCCAAAAGGTAGAGGCCGAGAAGGGCGAAAATGACGATCCAGAGCGAGACGAACACTTCCCTGTCAAGTATTCTCCAGCCGTAGGCGAGGTCAGCTACGGAGAGGAATTTGAAGGCGAGGGCGAGTTCAAGGAAACCGAGGACAACCTTGACCGTGTTCATCCATCCTCCCGATTTCGGCATCGATTTGAGCATCGACGGGAAAATGGCGAAGATCGAGAAGGGGAGCGCAAGCGCAAGCGCGAATCCGAACATTCCGACGGCCGGAGAGATGAAGTTCGATGTCGAGGCGGCCTCAACGAGCAGCGTGCCGATGATCGGGCCCGTGCAGCTGAACGATACGAGCGACAGCGTGAAGGCCATGAAGAAGATACTCAGATAGCCTGTCGTAGAGTCTACCTTTGAGTCTATCTTGTTCGACCATTTGGCCGGAAGCGTAATCTCAAAACCTCCCATGAAGGAGATGGCAAAGATGACGAGGAGGAGGAAGAAGGCGATGTTGAAGCCGGCGCTCGTTGCCAATTCGTTCAGGGCCGAGGCTCCGAATATCGCCGTCACCACCAATCCTAACAAGACATAGATGACGATGATCGAAAGGCCGTAGACAACAGCGTTGCTGATCGATTTCTTCCGGTCTTTGTTCCCTTTCAGGAAGAAGCTGACGGTCATCGGGATCATAGGCCAAACGCAAGGAGTCACAAGCGCAATCAGACCGCCGATGAAGCCGGCGATGAAGATATACCATAGACTGCGGCTCTGCTGCTCGGGAGCATCCTCGAAGACCCGGAGCTCTGCTTCAACGTTGGCCCACCATTTATCGGCCGATACGCCTGAAAGATTGGCCGCAGGCATCATGAAGCCTTCAGAACTTTGCAAGGAGTCGGTCATGTTGGTGATCGCATTAACCTCCGCTTCGGCTTTCTCCTCTTCAAGTTTCTTCGCTTCTTCCTTGACGGCATCTGTCAGCGGGGCAGTCCCCTTGAACGTATGGGAGCCTATCACGCGGAAGCAGCCTGAGTCGTCACATACCTGGCCGTTGATTTCGGCCGCTGCCGTCCAGGAGGCCCCTGCCGGCTTGAGTTTCTGTGTGAATTTGACAGTCCCCGTGTAATAATGTTCATCAACTTCGAAGATGTCGTTGTATTCGACGGTGTATTTCTTGTCGGCCGTCACCTTCCCGTCAAGTTTGCAATCCTTGAGGTCAAAATGGAAACTGAGAGGGACTCCCCCTCCGTCAGGATTGTCGATGGCATAGAGATGGAACCCGGGGGCGATCGTCGCAGTCATCTCGACCGCCGGCGTCGGCGTGTTGTCCCCGACAATCTTGTAACTCCATGTCACCTGCTCGGCGGCATAGCCAACCACAGACGCTATCAATAGCATCCATAGAGAAATCATTTGTTTCATGTCGTATTATGGTTTTTTTGGATTTTTTCTCCTAAACTCGTTCTTTGAAGGGTTGAAAATATGTTCTACAACATGCTCTCGAAGTTCCCCTCAGAATTTGTTGCTAAATTATAAAAAGGATAGTATATTTGCAATTGTTAGGCGGGATTCGGGAAGGTGTTTTGCAACACATTTTCCCCTCCTTGCTTAATCTTTAGGGAGATACGCTCCCCCTCGGACGATGTTCTCCTTATAATATGATTATATCAGCAGAATTATAACCTTTCTATATCATGAAAAACAAACGTCTGCTCCTTGGAGACGAAGCTTTCGCCCTCGGAGCCATCAATGCCGGACTGTCGGGCGCATACGCCTATCCCGGCACACCGTCAACTGAAATCCTTGAGTTCGTTCAGAAGGATCCCGTGGCTAAGACCCGGAAAATCCATTCCCATTGGTCGTCCAACGAGAAGACCGCCATGGAGGAGGCTCTCGGTATGTCGTTCTGCGGCAAACGGGCCATGACTTCCATGAAACATGTCGGAATGAATGTCGCTGCCGACCCGTTCGTGAATTCCGGAATGACCGGGGCCAACGGCGGATTGCTCGTGGTCGCTGCCGATGACCCCTCGATGCATTCTTCCCAGAATGAACAGGATTCCCGCTTTTATGCTGAATTTGCCATGGTTCCCCTTCTGGAACCTTCCTCTCAGCAGGAAGCTTACGATATGGCCGCCTATGGTTTTGAGCTTTCCGAACGGCTCGCTATCCCGGTCGTTGTCCGCTTCGTCACGCGCCTGAGCCATTCCCGCGCCGTAGTCGAGTGTGACGAGACTCCCGCGGAGGAAAATGCTCTCCATTACCCCGCCAATCCTCTCCAGTGGGTCCTCATGCCCGCAATGTCTAAACGGCGTAACCGCCAGCTTATTGCCGATCAGGAAGCGTTCATCAAGGCGTCGGAAGAGTCTCCTTTCAATCGTTATATTGAGGCCCATGACCATCACCTCGGCATTATTGCAAGCGGCGTAGCGTATAATTATCTCATGGAGTGCTTCAACGGCAATCCTCCGTTCCCCATTGTCAAGGTCAGCCAGTATCCCCTTCCAAGGAAGATGATCCGCCGCCTTTATGATTCTTGCGACGCCGTTCTTGTCCTTGAAGAGGGTCAGCCTGTGATTGAGAAGCAGCTTCGCGGTCTGCTCGATACAGGCAAGAAAATCTACGGCAAACTCTCAGGGGATGTCGTCCGCGATGGCGAACTCAGCCCGGATGCGGTCCGCGAGACAATGGAGAAAGTAGCTCCCGGAGTCGAAGGTCTGATGAAGGGTGCCGTCCACGCAGCTTCGGATGTGGTTGTTTCCCGTCCGCCGGCCCTATGCCCGGGATGTGGCCATAGGGATGTTTATGGCGCTCTGAACGCTGCCCTGGCAGATTATGAGAGCCCGAAAGTGTTTGGAGACATCGGCTGTTATACCCTGGGCTTCCTCAAGCCTTTCAACGCAATAGACACATGCGTCGATATGGGAGCTTCAATCACAATGGCAAAGGGTGCGTCCGACGCCGGCCAGTTCCCCGCTGTTGCAATCATCGGAGATTCCACTTTCACCCATAGCGGAATGACAGGCCTCCTTGATGCCATTAATGAGAACACTTCCATGCTCGTCATCATCTCTGACAACCTGACCACCGGCATGACCGGAGGGCAGGATTCGCAGGGCACGGGCAAGATCGAAGAGATCTGCCTCGGGCTTGGCGCTGACCCGGCCCATGTCCGGACAATCGACGCCCTTCCTAAGAATGTCGAAGAGATGAAGGCCCTATTTAAGGAGGAGATTGACTATCCGGGCTTGTCCGTGGTCGTTTCCCGCCGAGAGTGTATCCAGACCGCACGTCGTCACGCCGGTGCCAAGAAGTAAAATTCTTTAATTCTTTTGATTTCCATGAAAACAGATATAGTTTTGGCCGGTGTTGGCGGCCAGGGTATTCTTACTATCGCCACGATTCTCGGCGCAGCCGCCCTGAAAGAGAATCTTTTCCTTAAGCAGGCCGAGGTCCATGGCATGAGCCAGCGAGGCGGGGATGTGCAATCGAATCTCCGTATCTCCTCGGAGCCCATCCATTCCGACCTTATCCCTCTCGGTGGGGCTGACCTTATTGTCTCCCTCGAACCGATGGAGGCCCTCCGCTATCTCCCTTATCTGAAGGAGAGCGGGTGGATTGTGACAAACACGCAGCCCTTCGTCAATATCGACAACTATCCTGAAATGGAGAAAGTCGAGAAGTCCTTGGGCGCTCATCCCCATGTTGTGGCTTTCAATATGGATGAGGTCGCCAAGGAGGTTGCCTCTGCGAGAAGTTCTAATCTTGTTCTCCTCGGAGCCGCTTCCCCTTTCATTGATATGGACCCCGAAAAGATTGTCGAGGCCATTGCCGCTGTGTTCGGACCCAAGGGTGAGAAGATTGTGCAGGCTAATGTTGACGCTTTCCGTGCCGGCCGTATTCGTGCAACTGAAAAAATGTGATTCCCATGAGCTCAGTGTGCAATTTTCCCATTGACCCGAAGGAATATGCTGCCGCTATCGAACGCGTAGGTATTCTTGATCTTGAGACGGCCACTATCCGTCAGATTTGCTCCTTGGCTGCTGAACTCGAAAGAATAGCAGGGTGCAAGATGTCGCATCTTGAGATTGGTAACCCAGGTTTGCCCGCCGAGAAAATTGGCGTTGAGGCCGAAATCCAGGCTCTTGAAAACGGAGTTGCCAACCAATATCCCCCCATTCAGGGAATCCCGGCCTTGAAGGAGGCCGCATCCCAGTTTATCAAGGCGTTCATGGATATTGAGATTCCGTCAAAGTGTGTCATCCCGACGGTTGGCTCCATGCAAGGCGGTTTTTCGCTCCAGCTTCTCCTCAGCCAGCGTCTCCCCGAGAAGGATACTATGCTTTTCCTAAACCCCGGCTTCCCCGCCCATAGGTCGCAGGCGAAGGTGCTCGGAATTAAGGACGAGGCTTTCGATATCTATAATTTCCGCGGAAAGGCCCTCGAAGCCAAGCTTGAGGCTTATCTCTCAAAGGGGAACGTTACGGCCATGCTGTATAGCAACCCTAATAATCCCGCCTGGACCAACTTGACCGAAGAGGAACTTGAGATCATCGGCCGACTCGCAACCAAATATGACGTCATCGTTCTGGAAGACCTGGCCTATTTCGGAATGGATTTCCGTCGCGATGTAAGCCATCCCGGGGTCCCTCCCTTTGGAGCTACCGTGGCTCGTTACACAGACAACTATATCCTTATGTTGTCAGGCTCGAAGATTTTCAGTTATGCCGGTCAGCGCATTGCCTTGGTCTGCATGAGCAAGAGCGTCTACGAACGTAAGTATGAGTTCTTCGAGAAGTTCTATGAGATGCCCTCTTTCGGAGATAGCTATATCTTCGGAGTCCTCTATTGCATGTCTTCAGGGACATCCCATTCCGCACAGTATGGTCTCGCCGCGATGTTGAAAGCGGCCGCAGAAGGGAAACTGAATTTTGTCGAGCATTGCCGTGAGTATGAACGCCGCGCTGAGAAAGCCAAGGAAATTTTCCTGCGCAACAATTTCAATATCGTTTATGACACGGATAACGGCAGCCCGATTTCCGACGGTTTCTTCTTCACGATCGGCTATCCCGGGATGTCCGGTTCCGAACTGCAGTCGGAGTTGCTGCGCTATGGAGTCTCTTCAATTGCGCTGCGCACCACCGGCTCTGATCAGGAAGGCATCCGCGTGACGATCTCCGTCATTCGTACAGATGAGGATTTCCAGCGTCTCGACGCTTATCTGAAGCGTTTCAATGAAGATCACAATAAGAAAGTTTCCGTAAAGTTGGAAAGTGTCGCCGAAGGTTGTGAAGCTTGACGCGTGTAATACCGGTATTTATGGCAGATAAATTCGTTTCAGCCGCCGAGGCCGTTCGCCTCATTGAAAGCGGTGATCATGTCTATATTCAGGGTTCTACGTCCATTCCCGAAGTGCTCGTGGAGGCTCTGGCCGAACGAGGCTCAGAGCTGCGCGACGTGACGATATATTCAGGTTTTGCAGTCGCCCGCCGTCCCTCCCCTTTGTGCCGCCCGGAGTTCAAGGATACGTTCCTCATTGATTCATTCTTTGTGTCGAATGCTTTCCGTCAGTGGATTGCTGAGGGCTACGGGACCATGACCCCCCGCTTCCTCGGGGAAGTGCCGGCTCTGTTCCGTGACGGCACATGTCGCGTGGATGTGGCCCTGATCAACTGTTCGCTCCCCAATGAGGAGGGATTGGTCAGCTTCGGGGTGTCTGCCGACCTTGCTGTGTCGGCGGTCGAGAGTGCATCCAGAGTGATTGCCCAGATTAATCCCGCCATGCCGTTCAGCTACGGCGACGCCACAATCCATATCTCTCAGCTTGCGGCGATGGTCGAGGTTGATGATCCTCTTGTGGAAGTCCCGACTCCTTCTCCTACGGAAGCCGAGATCAAGATCGGAAATGCCATTGCCGAACTGATTCCGGATGGCGCAACGCTCCAGATCGGCGTCGGAGGCATTCCCAATGCCGTCATCCGCGCATTGGAGAATCATAAGCACCTCGGTCTTCACACTGAGGCCATGACCGACGGCGTCCTCCCGCTCCTCGAGAAAGGAATCATTGACAATTCGCAGAAAGTGGTGATGCCCGGAAAGACAGTAGCCTCGCTTGCCCTCGGTTCTCGTCGTCTATATGACTATATGGATGGCAACCCGGATATGATTTTCAAGGATGTGGCCTGGACCAATGATCCTTTCCGGATAGCTCAGAACCCGAAAGTGATGTCTATCAATTCCTGCCTTGAAATCGATCTGACGGGTCAGGTGTGCGCGGATTCAATCGGAAAGAAAATTTTCTCCGGGGTAGGGGGTCAGCATGATTTTGTCTACGGCTCCTCACGCTCGGAGGGAGGGCTTTCTTTCCTCGCCATGCTTGCTACGACCAACAAAGGATTGAACAAAATCAAACCCGTGCTGACCGAAGGGGCCGGCGTAGTGACGACGCGCTTCCAGACAAATTACATAGTGACCGAATATGGAGCGGTCAACCTGAGAGGAAAAAGTCTTGCTGAACGAGCGAAGCTGATGATCTCAATCGCAGCCCCCGAATTCCGCGAAGAACTCGAAAGAGAAGCCGCCGAACGCTTCGGCTACGCCTTCCTCCGCCTCCGCTAATTCGGCTACGCCTTCCTCCGCCTCCGCTAGTAAGACAATGCGTATAGACGAGTGTCAGGTCTTTCCTTCCACCGTCTACATAAAATTTGACCCTGCACGAATGGATGCCGTTTAGATCTCCAACTCGGATGCTCCGCATCAGTCATCAAAAAACGTTCCCTCGCAAGGAGTTTGAATAACTTTGTCGACGCCTTCTTTGAGAGGAAACGCCTAAAATTATCAAGGCTTCGCTGGAGGAGAAACCTTATCCGATAATTTCAAAATATGGGTAAGCCGTCATCAAGGTCTCAGTATCTATGAAACCCTTTACAGCTACCGAGACGAACAGAAATCGAAGCAACGCAGAAAAGTTCAAAGAATCCACTAAACCTTAACACCATCGAGAGCACCACAACACTCTCGGTGGTGTTTTACTATATTGAATCTACACATCTGTCGGACAGCGACTCTACAATTATGCCCTTTAGCATAAAGCCTTGCTTACCTCAATAATTTTTTTTAATTTTGCATTCGCCAGTAACGACAATCTGAATATGACCAGTTAGAAACTAAAAGACATCCGGCGAGAGTTGAAAAACTTTGAAAACTCCCTTGTAGTCGTTACAGGCATTGGTCAGCCTCAGATACTACTTAGGAGTTTTTCTTTATTATAGTTTGTAGCACTTAATTATAGTTTGTAGCACTTATGATCCACACCGTGACAAAAGTTAAAGCGAAACCATTCCTTAAATGGGCTGGTGGCAAAACCCAGTTGCTACCGACTATTGATTCTTTCCTTCCGGATTCATTCAGGAGAGAGAAAGACATAACATATATAGAGCCATTTGTAGGTGGAGGTGCAATGCTTTTCTTTATGCTCCAGAAGTATCCAAACATCAAGAAGGCTATCATCAATGATATAAACCCTCATTTAGTAAAGACCTACCTTACTATTAGAGATAATCCTTATACTCTAATTGACACATTAGCTGAATTGCAAGAAAGTTTCAGAACTGCTGGAGACTTTGAGGCGCAAAAAGAACTATATCTGAGTATCCGTTCTCGGTTTAACCAAGAAAGCCTTACAGATATTGAAGAATCTGCTTATATGATTTTCTTAAACCGAACGTGTTTTAACGGTCTGTATCGTGAAAACTCTAAAGGAGGATTCAATGTGCCGTTTGGTAGATACTCAAATCCTACTATCTGCGATGAATC
>CAYZQA010000066.1:0-10743 GCA_964480745.1 uncultured Sangeribacter sp.
TCGCCCCCACCGCAGATGCGGCCAGACGGTCGCAGATCCTGACGGCACCGTTCCATGCGTAGCGGAGGCACCGCGTCAGCGGTGCGCCTCATATTCCGTCTCATTATTGAACTAGGCCTCATATTCTGTCTCATTATTAAACTAAAAGGAAAAATGAAGATACGGAACTTGAACCGGGTACTGCCGTGCCCGGATGCGCCGAACGGGCGGAACCTCGCGGAACATATTTTCTATGTTAACCGGTTAGGACGCAATGGGTTATGATGCGGATGTGATACGAGAAAGCAGTTCATCAGCTGTCAGCTCTTCAATCCGAGAGAAGGCAAATAGTTTCTTGCCTAGATCCTTCAAGGAAGCTCCTATGTGATAGATAGTATTGTCAATTATCAGGAACCTATCATGAGCCTTCTTATAGATTTTCAGATCAATAGGTGTATATTGTTTATTATGGCGCTTTAAGTCGTTTTTGATTGTCTCATTTTTTTCTGATGTGAAAATTAATGCGGAGACGCCAACAGCACGTTTGTCAAGCTGTCGGAGGACTGAATAGTCGGCATAGTTATCGATAAGCACTATTCTTTTCTTAGCACTCTGAATCAGGTCGCATATCCAAGCATAGGCATCAAAGATGCGATCTTCAAAGAAAACACCTTCAATCGGAGGAATGGAAGTCCTAACAAGAAAATCGACCTTATCAGTAAGAGCGCCCAATCTTTTATCATGGTCAAGAAGCCTATCATCGATCCTTCTTTCCATATTCAACAATCTCTGATTGATACTATAGCCACGTAATAGATAATCTTTCAACACCTTATTGGCCCACTGTCGAAATTTTGTTGCATTAAGGCTATTGACTCTATATCCGACAGAAAGAATTGCATCCAAATTATAAAATTTGGTGTTATAGGTTTTTCCATCTGCAGCAGTGTGTTCCAAAATGGAACATACTGCATTTTCTTCTAATTCACCACATTTGAAGATATTGGATAAGTGTTTAGTGATCGCAGGACGTTTGGTCCCAAATAATTCAGCAATTTGGGATTGAGTAAGCCATACTGTATCATTTTCAACTCTAACATCTAAAGAGAATGTAGAATCGGGCTGATATAATATTATTTCATTTTCTGATGCCATTATCGCGGTTATGAGGATGCTGTGCTAATGATGAGAATGTAAAGTTAACCAAAAAATCCTATAATCACAAATTTTATGATCGTTTGGATTTATAATTGCGCTTTAATAGGGATTTTACAAACTTGCGGGGTTGGAATCCTACAGGCATATCTTATTTTGATTTAGGAGATAATCTCAGGCAGATACGGGTGGCTTGCGCCTCGCCCCCACTGCAGATGCGGCCAGACGGTCGCAGATCCTGACGGCACCGTTCCACGCGTAGCGGAGGCACCGCGTCAGCGGTGCGCCTCATATTCCGTCTATTATTAAACTAAAAGGAAAAAATAGAGATACGGAACTTATTTCCGGGCACGGCCGTGCCCAGTTCGGCGGATCGGGCGGAACCTCGCGCCACATATTTTCTATGCGAACCGGTATGACGCAAGGGGTTACGGAAGCCACTCAGCTCTGGCGAGCCTCGTTCGCCCGGACCCAAGCGGAACCCCCCAGAACGACGGCACGCATATCATCAGATGAAGCATTGTAGCGCAGGCTTCCAGCCTGCCACAAGTATTTTCCAAGTAATTTCCAAGTAATTTCCAAGTAATTTCCAAGTCATTGGGGCAGGCTGAGAAGCCTGCGCTACAATGCTTTATCTGGATTCCCACAGAAGAGCTGCGTGCGGCAGGATCTGCGACCATTAGGCCGCATCTGCGATGGGGGCGAGGCGGAAGCCGAGCGCCCCGGCGTGCAAAAACGGGCCGTATGACAGATAAAAAAATCTGCGCAAAATCTCCTTCAATCCCGCGCCCCGAGGGTACGCCTGAGCGCCAGCTCAGCCACCCGGATATGCGTGAGATGAAATTCTTTTAATTCCTCGCCCACTACTACCCTCAAGCCACCGTCCAACCCCGCAATTGTACATTAATTTAAGGCATTTGCCCACCCGAAAGGGTGTTTATTGAACCTCGGCTTATCATATTTTGGAACTTTTACATATCTTTGATTCATATTTGTGGAAAAACACACACCTACCGAGCCAAAATCTCGGTGTTCACCAACGTGACACATAACAGATTTATCACGACACAAAACACTTTGCCCAATGTCAGAACGTTTCTTCAATTCGCTCAACAAGGTGGAAGGCATCACTGATGAAGATTACAGCCGTGTGCCATATTACATCCAGGCCGTCGAGTCGATCGCACGCGTCAGCTACAACAGCGTCTACATTATCGACTATAACCGCAGAAACTTCCTGTATGTATCAGCCAATCCCCTGTTTCTTTGCGGTCGCACGCCCGAAGAGATCAAGGACATGGGGTATAACTTCTATACCGACCTGGTTCCGGAAGATGAATTAAAAATGCTTTTGAAGATAAACGAGATTGGGTTTAGATTCTTCAACACGCGCCTCGTCGACGATCGGCCCCTCTTCAGCATAAGTTACGACTTCCATATTCGTTATAAGGACGACTATGTACTTATAAACCATAAACTCACCCCCCTCGCCATGGCTCCCAACGGACACATCTGGCTTGCTGTCTGTTACGTCTCCCTCTCAAATCACGACCGACCGGGAAACATTAAAGTTTATAAATTGGGACAGTCCGACTTCTGGCGTTATGAGACAGATGTCGACCGCTGGATAAAAACCGAAGCGGTAAAGCTCACTGACCGCGAGAAAGAGGTGCTTCTCCTTGCTGCCGCAGGCATGACCGTCGAAACGATTGCCCGCAAAGTGCACCGCTCGGTCAACTCGATCAAGACGCGCCGTCGCGCCATTTTTGAAAAACTCAACGTCAGAAGCATCAGCGAGGCAATATCCTTCGCCACAAATTACAAACTTATCTGACCTTCACCCTTCAGCACCCCCAGAAGCCTAATTCCCCCTTGAATTTTTTTATCATCCACTCAACTAAATTTAATTGAAAATTCTCTAAAATTCCATTAACATCCTTTCGGGTGTTGATGTGCTTTGGCTCTGAATTTTAATTTTGTGGCGTTGACTGTAGATCCGCTCTGCAGCAATCAACATTTTCATAACGCGTTCAAACGCCACAAAACCTACTGATTTGAATCATCTGACCCCCATCTTTTCCATCCTTTTATTTCCCTGGAAGCAAGCCGTTTCCCAGACCCGTGTGAGCCGCGGCTCAGGTATTTGTGTGGGGGGGGTATAATACGCTGTATATCAAATAGATATAAACTTACTCATACTTTCAGTGTCTGCCGTTCCCTAAACGGAGCGGCAGGCTTCGCCGTGTCCGTGCCCCGCAGGGTGCGGACGCACCCTGTCTAACCCTAACCGAACATTATGACAAAAAAACTACACTTAACCCTCAGACGGCTATGCCTCGGCTCGGCGCTCGCCCTGCCGATGCTGGCCTTTGCTGGCAACATCCCGCAGTACGCCGTCACCAAGGGAGGAACGCCATACACCGACATGGCCGGAGGCACCGCACTCTCCGCCATGGTGTTCACCAACGGAAACGGCGTCCTCTTCGCCGACGGCAAGATGTTCTACGGATCCGAGAAGACCGCCCCGGGCTTCCCCATCGGCTTCAGCTTCCGCCTCGGCGGACAGCTGTTCGACCAGTTCGCCATCACCAACAACGGCGACCTCTACCTCGGTAACGGCACGGTCGGCTACGGCACCACCGGCTTCCGGCTTGGCATGTCCACCATCACCTGCGGCCTCTACCGCGCCGACGTGTCCTACGCCACCGAGGGAGAGGAGGGCGACCGGGTCCTCACCGTCCAGTACCGCAACGCCGTGCTCAACGAGACGACCAAGGACAAGGGCAAGTTCAACCTCCAGCTCAGGCTCCATGAAGCCGACGGGCGCATCGAGATGGCCCTTCAGGAGACCGAGACCTGCTACGGCCTCGGCGGCTTCGTCACCGGCCTCAGGGGGTGGGACGACGACGATACGATCCTGCTGACCGCCGCCGGCCTCGACAAGCCCTTCAGCATCTCCCCCTGGAAGACTGCCGGCATCCTCGACGGCGACTCCTACATCAACTGGGACTGCGACGACTACGACCGCGACTACGCTCCCGTGTTCACCTTCACCCCCGCCGCGAACACCGCCGCCCCCGCGGGAGCGCCGCAGGACCTGACCGTCACGCAGGATGAAGACCGCGTCGTCATCAGCTGCCGGCGTGCCGCCGACGCACAGGCCACGGCCGTGCTCATCTCCGAGAGCCCCTTCACCGAGGTCGACCTGCCCGTTGACGGCGTGACCTTCCGCGCCGGGATGGACGCCAACGGAAAGTGGCACACCCGACTCGGCAGCTCCACAGCCGTATACTACGGAGACGCCGAGGAGATGACCCTGACCGTTCCCGGCCTTGAGGCCGGCAGGACCTACCACATCTGCGCCATCTCGGCCAACGGCTATCCGGCCTACAACCGAGACGGACGCGCGGAATGTGTGCTGAGCTCCGCCCAGGCCGCCCCCGAAAGCCTCGCGGCCCTCCCCGGCTCCGCCGATCGGGTCCGCCTCTCCTGCGCCGCGGCCTATCCGGTCATCATAGCCGCGACCACCGAGGGCAACCCCGCCTACGGCGCCGGCTACGCCGGAGTGTTCGGCACGCCCTCGGCTGACGCACAGGTTGGCGACCTTCTTCCCGGCGGTGGCTCAGTGGTGTACGCCGGAGAGCCCGGCGGGGAGATTGACGTGACGGTGTCTCCCAACCGACTGACCTACTTCCGCGCCTGGACCGTCGACGGCGACCGCGTCTCATCGACCTTCACCGACGCCGTCGGCCTCCCCACGGTCTCGTTCCCCTACGCCCCTGGAGTCGAGGACTATCCGCTGGCCGAGGGCCTGTGGGGGTGGAGCCATTCCGACGCCGACGAGTTCGTGCCCGTAGACAGGGCCTATGCCCATGACCGCGCCCTGCTGGCGACCTCGATAGACAACACGGAACTGAGCCTGACGACCCCCGCGTTCACCTCACACCGCGAGATGACGCTCAGCTTCGGCTTCGCCATGGAGACCGAGAAGGAGGCCTCCGCCGGCGAGGAGGGCCAGTTGCTGATGCAGGGCTACGAGCCGGGCCATTTCGACGGCACGGGCTACTTCCGCATCCTCTCCGGCGGGACGCTGCTCAGGGAAATCACCGAATACGGCGGCACTATGAGGGGCGTGGCCACGGGGGGCAATGAAGACGGTTCGTCGACGTTCGAGACCGTGGAGGTGGTCGTCCCCGCGACGGGTGAGCCGCAGACGCTGACCTTCTCGTTCGCGACCCCGAAGAAGAGCCGCCTCTTCCTGCGCGACATCCGCATCGAGCAGACCGGCGAGGCACCCGCCCTTCCCGAGCGTGCCCCCTACAACCTGACGCTGGCCTACGTGAACGAGGAGCACGTGGCCTACATCACGGCCAAGGCGGACCGTGCGGGTGACGCACACGGCACGCTGCTGCTCCTCTCGGTCGGCGACTTCGACGGCGAACCGGAGGAGGGGAGGACCTACGGGGCCGGCGACGCAATCGGGAACGCCACTGTCCTCTACCACGGGACAGACCGGCACATCGAGGTTACCTCCCAACCGGTGGAGTGCGAGCAGGAGTATGTCGTGACAGGCCTGTCTCACAACGCGGAGGGCAGCTACGGACCCGAGCGGGCCACGGCACGTCTGATTCCGGTGGGTGTGACGGCACCCACGGAGGACTCCGCGACCACGGCAATCTACAATGTGGCGGGAGTACGCCTGAAGGCCGAGAAACTCGGCGAGCTCCCCGCCGGCCTTTACATTGTCAACGGCAGGAAGGTTATTGTCAAGTAACAGGCAACGCTACGCACAATTGCCAAAAGAAAACCAATCGTTGCAGCGGGCTCGCACACCCGCTGCAGCGAAAGAAACTAAAAACAAACAAAAATTATTAACCAAAACCTAAATCATCATGATTCAGATTTTAAACGACATCGGACACGTGTTCCGACCACGTCGACGCTCCGGAACAGGGGAAGCGAAGTGCGACGTATTCGTGGCCAAAAAGTCAAAAGAAAAAAATCAATACTGCAAGAAAGCTTTTACACTTCTCTTATCCCTTGTATGCGGGGTGGGGCTGATGTTTGCAGTTCCACTTTCATATAAAGGTTCTACCCCAGAAAATAATTCCACCGTATCATCTTTCAATGATCCGTTAAAATCTGCATATCTTATTGATTATTAACAATTAGCATATCAATATTTAACGGATAATAACAAAAGATTGGTCGAGGCCAATCCGTTATAAAACTATAAAAATTGTTAACGCGAAATTATAGTTGAATAACAAATCAGTACTCGACCAATTCAGCGAGATCATCAAAGACGCTCTCAGAGATAGTAACATCTCAAACTCAAAAAGGTTTCAGTATCGACTTATTGAGATACTGCTATTGATAATGGTTATCCCACGTAAAATTAACTTCATGCAACTCGGACGCTACGGAGAGTTCGGAGAGCAGTCATATCGCCAGAACTTTACCCGGCGTATTGATTGGCTGCGCTTCAATATAGCCCTTGCGCGCAGGATGTATGGTGTCGGTGGGAGAAAAGCCATTGCAATCGATCCCTGCTTCATATCAAAAGCAGGGGAACATACACCCCACATAGGTCGGTTCTGGTCGGGGTGTGCCTCGGCTGTGCAACATGGTCTGGAAATTCTCGGCATAGGCATGGTTGACGTGGATGCGCACGACTGCCTTATGCTTAGAGCCGAACAGACGCATGGCCGGAAAGAACTCGACCTGAGGAATTTCACGCTGAATGACTGGTATCTTGAAATGCTCAAACGCCACAAGTATGAACTGCTCAAGGTATCTAAGTATCTTGTTGCTGACGCGTGGTTTTCCAAATATGAATTTAGCCATGAAATTATGAAAATGGGATTTCACTTGGTTTCCAGGCTGAGGGATGATTCCATACTCTACTATATAGATCCTATGCAACCGGTCAAGAAAAGACGTGGTCGCAGAAGGAAATGGGACGGGAAGGTGGATCCGGAGAATCTTCGTCTTTCCAAGATGGAGGAAATAAAGATGGAGGATTCGAGCATGAAGGCGTACACTGCCATTGTATACTGCAAGGCATTGGAACGTAAGATTCGCCTCGCAGTAGTGGTGACAAAGAAAGACAAGCCAAAGTTGTTTTTCTCAACCGATACTGAGATGAGTGGACTGGACGTGATCGAATATTATCGCGTTCGGTTCCAAATCGAATTCAACTATCGCGATGGGAAACAGTTTACGGGTCTTAAGGACTGTCAGGCCCGTAATGAAGACAGACTGGACTTTGCGTTTAACGCTTCGCTGGCCGCCATCAACGTCGCAAAAATTCTGCGGAAGGAACAGAACAGCGCGTTGTCGATCGGCAGGCTAAAATCCATAATGAGCAACACTCATTTTACGGGGAGAATTATTCGCATGTGTGGAATTCGTCCGAACCGTGCATTAATTCAGAAACTGGATTCACATATTTTAGGACTTGCCAAAGAGGCAGCCTAAAACAATTAAGCAATTTCGAGATCAATAACCAAATAAAACAACAAACAACTTCAAACAATGAACCTAAGATTCATCAATCGAAGTCGCGTCCAACGCTCTGCATCTGTGCCATTTAATGGTGCAAGCATAGCCGTGGCCAATCCCATGGGATATGGCTTGGATGGATGTGCCGCGACCTGTCAGGAGGTAAGCAATTCCAATCCTGCAGGCGTGAGAGAGAGTAATAGAATTGCCAGTGTCCTCGGTGGCTCACTGCGTGCTATTCTTACCGCAGTAATGATATTAGGCACATTGGTTTCTTTTGCTCAGTATTCAATTAAGTATACAGGATCAAACCCAGTTTCGGGTTCCACAGTGGATAGTTTTGAGAATATTGAGCTTGAGTTTGATCTCTCTGAAGTAGTGGAGGGATTCGAGGGTATAGGTGAGTGGGGGGTATTTTATACTGCATTTTATAATGCAAAACTTCCTACTAAAGAGAAATCCGCTACTCTTTATAAGGGATCCTTGGAAGATGGAGAAGTGATTGCCAGATTAACCACCTCCTATAACGAACGATCTGAAGGAGCTCAGGCAGGTAATAAGTTGGTATTGTCATTTAATGATATTGAAATCGAACCGAATCAAGAATACACTATAAAAGTAACGTATGATGTTCGTGCGGTCAATTTATTAGATCCGACAATGTATAGCCAAACAATTGCCTATAAAGATGAACCTCTAGTTCTAACTTTCTTTGGTGGACAAAATGCGGCCAAAGTACTCTTGTTGGAATCTTCGGACATCCAGGGGAGTAAGATAGAAAAGCTAAATACTGCACAATTATCTTTTAACTATTCTGTATCAATTTCTGATGATTTCTGTGCGGAGTTATTGGAAGATGGTCAGGTGATAGCAAGCTCACATAGTGTAAAACTTAATGAAGGTGACGATAAGAGCATATGCGTGACATTCCCTGAGACAGAGTGCTATGTAAGCCATAATTATATACTTCGCCTGCCTGAAAACAGCATCTCTATTTTAGGTGAAAATTCCTATAATAGTGAAATTTCTATTAGTTTTGAAGGTGCCAGTTATAGAACGTTTGGAATTGGAAGAGTTCGTCCCTCTAATGGGAGTGTGTCTGTAATGGACGAAATAACAGTTCCATTCAAATTCCCTACAGCTGAGGACAAGACCTATGGTTTCGTAAACGTTGATAATGGTACCAAGAAATGGTATATCCATATCTACGAGGGGAATAATGGGGATGGTGAAGAGCTATTGACCGTAGAGGGGAATGTAGGGGCAGATAGCCAAAGCCTTATTTTTCACCCTGACTATAAGTGGAAACCAGAAACTGAGTACACCTTTATTATTCCCGAAGGGGAAATCCTCGCATACGAAATTGGTGCTCCTAAAGAAACGTATCTTAAGGACTATATCAGCGAGCGGGTTGAACTCCATTACACCACTCCTTCAGTTGAAGAACTTCCACTCTGGATACCAAGTCTCATTAATTTGAAGGAGGATGATGAAATCGCTGAACTTAAGTACGTCATCTTAGATTCACCAGTATATGAGTATGACCAGACCGTTTACAATACTGTTGTATCTAACACTTCAGCCCCCGATAAGGATGCAAACCTTTATCTCGTAACAGATAATGGGGATGAATTAATTACATCGTTCCGTATGTCTCGTAAGAATCTGAACGCAGATTCCGAGATTGGGAATGGGGAATTAATTGGAAGCTACTTCGTAGGTGAACTGAATGAAACACTTTATGAAGGCCAAACCTATAAGTTTGTGTGGAATGCTAATTCTTATCGCGTAAAGAATGCCTTCATTGGTCAGTTCATATACAATCCTGAAATCTCAGTTGTACTGAAAGGTGCGACTCCAACCATTAATGACTTCGGGCTGACAGCCAATGTAGATGATCGTCTCCACTCTCACGCTGATGTGTTCTCTTTCGTAACTGAAAGCGAAGTCAAGGCTGGAGAAGGTGCCAAGATGGTTCTGATGGACGGAGAAGAGAACGTTGCCGAGGCTCCGGTTTATGTATCGCGCGAGGCTAACGGTCATCGTGTATATGCTGACTTCGGGGGTAAGAAACTCGAAGCTGGCAAGAGCTATGATGTGGTCCTTCCTGAAGGTTCTGTTTACGCCGCCAACGGTATCGTGAACAATCCCGAAATCAAGTCAACCATCAATGCAATGCCTGAGGCTCCCGCAACTCCCGAGTTCATCAGCATCGACCTCAATATCGATGAATACGCATCGGCCACTTACCGCATGGTGAAGGGTGAAGAAAGTGTTCTTGATTTGAAAGGCGGTGAGGACTGGAAGCTCGAAAGCCTCATGCTCAATGACAAGGATGTGACGGCGAACGTGGAGGTCAATGGCCTCTACACGATTCCGGCCCTCGAGGCGGACGCGACGCTCTGTGCGACCTACGCTTACGCGCATGAGATCGACTTCGACTATACCGTTGGTGTGGGAGAGGTTCCGGAGTGTCCCTACGGTGTCTGCAAGGACGGTTCACACGTGATCCTCTCGGGCCTGAAGGGTGGCGACGCAATCTCCATCTTCACCGTGGGAGGCATGAAGGTGACGTCGCTGCCGGTCGTGCCGGCCGACATGGACGAGGTGTCCATCGCCCTGCCGGAGGGTCAGGTCTACGTTATCCTCATCAACAACACCTCCATCAAGTACAGACATTGATCATCAAGCAAGAATCAAGAATATTGACTTGATCCTAAGTGAAGGGCGGTGGGCACCGCGAGGGTGTCCGCCGTCCGCAACCCGAAAGCCAAGGATTTCTCATTTAGGGCCTCGCCTGGGAGTGGACGCAAGGAACGGATGTAAACCCTCTCTCACTTATACCATTCTCAGCGGGGCAATGAATAAATTGGTTAGTAAATAGGGCATCGACCCGGAGGGTGCGTCTAAGCAGCAGCAAAGACGCACCCTCTCTTTTTGCGTCCCACCCGCAACGATATTATGCCCATCGTCCCTACAATTTATCGGTGACCACTCTGTTTGCAAACCTATGGATTTAAAAGATTTCATCTCACGTATGATATATGATTTAAAAGAATTTCATCTCACGCAGAATCGGGTGGCTGAGCTTGCGCTCAGCCGGCC
>CAYZQA010000067.1:0-10249 GCA_964480745.1 uncultured Sangeribacter sp.
ACCAATGCGCCATATACATTGGTCACTATCGCCCCGGCAGCCATCACAGCCGCCGAAACTATCAGCACGAGCATTGCCCCTCCGGCCTTTAGAAGCACCGGAATCAGGAAAACACCCAAGACGGCCCCGATTTTTCCGACCGACGCAGCCAAGCCGACTCCCTGCCCGCGTGTCTGAACAGGATAGATCCTCGGAGGAAGAACATACGTTATCAGGTGAGGACCCATATTGAGGAACAACTCAAAGGCCATGAACGATCCGATGCTCAACCATTTGTTCCATCCGAAATGATACGAAAGCGCGAGAATCACCAGCGACGCCGCGCACAACCAGAAACCTAAAGACTGTATCGCCGTGATGCGCATTTTCTTCCGGATCAACACCAACCCAAGAATGAAACCCGGCAGCATGATGCAGCTGATCCACAGAGTGACTTTCACCGACTCCGCAACATGGAGCACCTCCGGCATCCCCGGCGTGAAATGTTCAAGACCCAAAGCCATCACAAGGATCGGCAAGAACACTCCGATTCCATATACCCCCAAGCCTTCGCATGCCCATGGAATACCGCTCAATATCACGCGCTTCCCATTGTGGATGATAAATTCAAACAAATTCTCTGACTGCGTCTTCACGGTCTCATCTGTCTGCACTTTAGGCTCAGGAAGTGCTTCCTTTCCCAAAAATTCCTTTACCGCTTTTCTGGCCTCCTCATCCTTCCCTTGCGCTTCAAGCCAGGAGGGACTCTGATAAAACCGGATGCGCAGTAGCAACATCAGCCCCGCTGTGCCGGCGATGATCCAAAGCAGCTGAGGCCAGACTTCAGCCCGTCTGGAATCCATGATGATCCAGAGGCAGAGCGCCGAGGCGATGATGTTGCCGAGAGCCGAAGCAGTCTTAGCTACGCCGACCATCAGCGGACCGTATCCTTTTGGCATCAGTTCGGAGATATAATCCGAGTCAAGGCTATATTCCCCCCCGATTCCCAATCCGACAAAAAAGAGGCAAATGGTAAGTCCCCAAACATCGGCGATGAAAATAGCTGCCACTGAAGCCAATAATATCAGAGCAGGGCAAAGCCGAAAAAACAGCAGATAGCCATACTTGTCAGATAGTTTGCCGAATATTGTGGCCCCGATACAGATACCTATAAGATCGACACTTCCGATCAATCCCTGCATAAAAGGGGAGAGCTCGGGATGAAGCAATATGTTCAGAAGAGGGATGATCACTCCGGCAATTGTCGCAACTATCGTACCGATCATCTGTCCCAACGAGGCGACAAAGACAATCCAGTATTGACGGAAACCCATCGGAAGGTGTCCGACCGGAATGCCGGCTACGGCCCCCTTTCCGGAAGCCGCAGTTGACGTTATATTTGAATGATCTTGATTATCCATAACCATTCACATTATTTAGCATTGGGCTGAAGGAATTTATATCCCGGCCAAAGCATGAGCCATGTTGCAATACAGAATGGCCCGGTCAGTGTAGCGAGGCCAACAGGCGCGAAGAAGGCGTTCATTGCAGCCTGGATAAAGACTGTGACGGCTACGCCGAGAAGTCCCCAGACCACTGTCTTCCAAGTTTTGTTGCAGAATGTCGCCCCGATGGCAATGCCGGTCAACACCGCGCTGAATCCGTAAAGTCCCTCAGCAATGTCGGCTGCCGGCGCTTTCCACACAATTGCAAGGAAAAGGGAGAAGGCCGATGCAATCGCTGCCCACGCGGCTGCCCGGACGCTGCTCACTGCAAGGGCCGCAAGGAAGAAAATGCCGGTGACCCAGTTATTGATAAGGAACACTTGGGCGATTCCCTTCAGCCAGTAGATCACAAGCGAACCGAAGCTCATGTCGAGGGTCCCTGCTACGCCAGCAGGGAACGCTGGGGTGGCTGCCCCTTCCGGCGGCATGCCGGCAAACAGGCGCGTGGAAAGAAGGAAGAACCATGTGCAGAGCACAAACGGGAACGTATATGAACTCGTCCCCAAGGGCGCCGTCACCTTGTTGAGACCGGTGCGGACCCACGTGGTCATCGCCGAGCAGAGAATGAGACCAAGCCACATCCAGACCGTGTCGCCCATAAAAGTCGGGAAGGCGCAACCGACAAGACAGCCGTTGAAGCCCCATAATCCTTGCGCTCCATTTTCATCTGATAGCCCGAGGAAATATCCGGTCAGGGTTGATACAACCAATCCGACTACCATCCCCCAGGCCACAAGAGGAAGCCCCTCGGCATATGCCCCCCAGAAGATTCCTACCATAAACAGCAGTCCCGTCCAGGCACTGTCCTGGAACATCACTTGACCCAATCCCCTTAGGCATGTCCGGGGAAAGTCTTTTGCTACACTTTTTACTGTATAAGATGTCTCCATAACCTTGATGATTTTATTTCTTGAAGATTTCTCAATTTCTCCAGGGCCATTTCTTTTATGAACCCTTATGATAGTTAAACGTTTTTTAAATGAAGAGGGTTTATTCCTTTCGGTTCCCCTTTTCATATATTTCAGTTTAACTTATTTTTTCTCACCATAAATTATGGCTACAGTCGCTCCCGCCCAAAAGCCCTCATTGCTGTTCAGGACAGAAAAATGGACTATAATGGGCTTGCACATCGTGATTCTCCTCCTCTCGATTCTTCTCATCACCTTGATTTCTGTCGATACATTCGACAACATTTCTTTCTACAATCAGCCTAAATTCCAGAAGTGGCAATATTGGATCTGTCTCGTTTTTCTCGCAGATTTCTTTATTGAGTTCTTCCTCGCCAAGAGGAAATGGCATTACCTCGCAACTCGTTTTATCTTCTTTTTCGTTTCGATTCCTTATCAATGGCTGATCCTAAAGTATAACATCCACATTTCAAAGGAATTCAGTTTCATTATCCGCTTCATGCCCCTTATCCGGGGTGGATACGCCCTGGCATTCGTGGTTTCCTGGCTGACTTCCAACAAGGCCACAAGCCTTTTCTGGTCTTATCTCATAATTCTTTTCTCCACGGTCTATTTCGCAAGTCTGACTTTCTATCTTTTCGAAAAAGGGCCTAATCCTCTCGTGAAGCATTATGTTGACGCTCTATGGTGGGCCGCAATGGATGTGACTACAGTAGGATCAAACATCGTCGCTGTCACAGGAGTAGGACGAGTCCTCTCCGTCGTCTTGGCCGCTTTGGGAATGATGATGTTCCCGATATTCACGGTTTATGTGACCAATATGATCACAACCAAACATAAGGCGGGAGTTTCTGAGATACAACCTGAAGCTTCAGAAGAACCCTCCGCCGACGTGAAGAAGGACCAGAAGTAGAGGCAAGGAAAAGAAAATTGTCGCGCCTGGACTATCTCCAGGCGCGACAATTTCTATTGTTTGGACTTCACTTCTCAGACATTGGCATTAAGAGTGGGGGTCAAGGGCTCGTCGGCACATAGGACAGCAAGCAGATTCCCTACCATCGACGCTTTCTGTTCGTTGGTCAGTTTCACAATCTCCCGCTCGTCAAGACTCTTCAAGGCCATCTCTACCATAGAGACCGCCCCCTCGACTATCTTCTCACGGGCCGTGATAATGGCTGATGCCTGCTGACGGCGAAGCATAACGGCGGCAATCTCCGGGGCATATGCAAGATAATTGATTCTCGCCTCGACAACCTCCATCCCGGCCATTGCCAGCCGTTCGTTGATTTTCTTTTCAAGCAAATCGCTTATCTCTGACCCGCTTGAACGGAGAGTCAGTTCATCGGGACGATCGGCATCCGTATTGTCGTATGCAAAATGACCTGTCACCTCGCGCAACGCCGCGTCGCTCTGGATCCTGACGAAGTTCGACAGCGCATTGTTGTTGATGCCCGTCACGCCGGCTCCCAGGCTCTGGGAGTCGAGATCGAAGACTACCTTATACGTGTCCCGAATGCGCCATACAAGGACCATGCCGATCAAGACCGGGTTTCCAACCTTGTCATTGACCTTGATCGGCTCTATATCCATATTGCGGATTCGCAAGGAGAGTTTCTTGCGGTTCAGGAAGGGATTGACCCAGAAATACCCAACCTTCTTGCACGTGCCCTTATACTTCCCGAAGAAAATCATGACGCGCGCTACATTCGGTTCCTGGACGAAATAGCCCGAGCAGCCGATAATGAAGATGATGAACAGGACGATCGACACTCCTACTGAAAGGAATGTATTCTCTTCCCCTCCGAAATAAATGCAGAGGAAAATAAGGAAAGGGATAAGGATAAAGGTAAAGAAAATCATCAGGAAGCCATTTATGCATAGCCCCTTGTATTCATACTCATGATTGTTGTCCATAGTGAAAATGATTTATTGAATTAGCGATTGGAAAGAGAAAAAGGGATGGGAAGCCGGACGCCTCCCACCCCTTGTTGATATTGTCTGATGAAAATCTGCCGGCTTAGATCAATTGGTCTTTTCAAGCAGATAGGGATTGAGTTCGCCCCATTTCTCGATGGGAGGCATGATGCCGAGGGCGATGACTTCGTCGCGGAGCGTGCAGAGGTGCTTGTAGCTCTGTTCGAGCTCGGCAGCTTCCTGAGCGTTTCCTTCGACAACACGGAATGTTGCGCCATCCTTGGTGATGGTCGTTTCCATTGCCATCATGATGTTCTGGAACTTGTCGTTGTTGACATATACGCCGGCAGGCCATTTGAAGGCGGGACCGCCCATGGCTGCTGCAATCATCTCGATCGACAGATATGCGGGGCTCTGGAAGGAGCTGCGGCCGCGGAGGTCGATGATGTTCTTGCCGCCCTGGATAACGCGGACTTTAAGCTCTTCCCATTCCTTCTCGGGGAGTACGCCGGTCTCGATGAGTTCGGTCAGAGGCTTGCCGTCGACTGTTACGGTCGATGCGAATACTGCCATTTGCTCGCCGTGGCCACCGTATGTGCGGGCGTTGACAACCTTGTCCGGGGAGATCTTGAAATATTTTGCGAGCTCGTTGCGGAGACGAGTGCTGTCAAGACCGGCGAGGGTCGTGACGCGGCCCGGTTTAACGCCGGAGTAAAGAAGCGTTACAAGACCCGTGATGTCGGCCGGGTTGAAGATGACTACGATCTGTTTTACGTCCGGGCAATACTGCTTGACGTTCTTTCCGAAATCCTCGGCGATCTTGCAGTTGCCGGCGAGAAGATCCTCGCGGGTCATGCCTGCCTTACGCGGAGCGCCGCCGGAGGATACGATATATTTTGCGCCTGTGAACGCTTTCTCGATATCATCGGTGAAAGTGAGGTTGAGGCCGTCAAAGCCACACTGCAGGAGCTCTTCTGCTACGCCTTCGAGACCCTTTGCATAGGGGTCATAAAGACAGATGTTCGGGGTGAGTCCCATCATGATGGCTGTCTGGGCCATGTTCGAGCCGATCATGCCGGCTGCTCCTACGATAAGTAGTTTTTCGTCGGTTAAGAAATTCATGACTTCTTTTGATTTAAAGTATTTTTGTTTTGGGTTTTTATTCTTCCTGAGTGCGGGCCAACCTTTCAGCGCGCGCTCCTCTTCTTTGTCTCGCAAATTTAGTCATTTTTTCCGTATCTTTTGTAGGGGAGCGCATAATTTTTGTTAATTTTGTGACAAGTTTAACCGCTAATTTTCCGTCACTCCCCATTTATGGCCCAGGCTAAAACAAAAACAGTCTTTTTCTGCAGCAATTGCGGGCATGAAAGTTCAAAATGGCTCGGCAAATGTCCCGGCTGCGGGGAGTGGAACACATTCGTGGAGGAGAAGGTGTCCGCTTCCAAATCCAAGTCCGGTCGTAAGGGCCTGGTCAGGACCTCTTCCCCGACCCGTCTCTCCGATATCGTCATCTCCGGCGAGGAGAGGATCAAGATGCCATCGGCTGAACTTAACCGCGTACTCGGCGGAGGCCTCGTCACCGGCTCCCTCACCCTGATTGGCGGCGAACCGGGAATCGGAAAGTCGACTCTCTTGCTCCAGAATATCCTCTCGATCCGCGGACGCAAGATCCTTTATGTATCGGGCGAGGAGTCGGCTTCCCAGCTTAAACTCCGTGCTGACCGCCTCGGAAAATTGAGTGATAACACATACATCCTGACCGAGACCAGTCTCGATTCGATCTTTACACAGATTGAAAATGTCAAGCCCGAGATTCTCGTCGTCGATTCTATCCAGACGGTCGCCTCTGACGACATCGAGTCGGCGGCCGGTAGCGTGTCGCAGGTGCGCGAATGCGCGGCCTCCTTTCTCCGATACGCCAAACAGAATAATGTCCCCGTCATCCTCGTCGGCCATATTAATAAGGATGGAGCGATCGCCGGTCCAAAGGTCCTGGAGCATATCGTCGATACGGTGCTCCAGTTCGAGGGCGACCGGCAATATCTCTACCGCATCCTCCGCGCTGTGAAGAACCGTTTCGGCTCTACTTCCGAAATTGGAATCTATGAAATGGTCGAACGCGGTTTGCGCGAGGTTAAGAATCCCTCCGAAATGCTTCTTTCGGAAAACCGGGAAGAGGAGATGAGCGGCATCGCAATCGGCGTCACGGTCGAGGGTGTCCGTCCTTTCCTTGTGGAGGTCCAGGCGCTCGTTTCGTCCGCCGCCTATGGGACGCCCCAGCGGTCAGTGACCGGATTCGACCAGCGCCGTCTCAATATGCTCCTTGCCGTCCTCGAAAAACGCGCCCGTTTCAAGCTCGGAATGAAGGACGTCTTCCTCAATATCGCCGGCGGACTCAAGGTTGTTGACCCCGCTATCGACCTTGCTGTGGTTGCCGCCGTCATGTCGTCTAATTTTGACCTGACAATTCCTCGGCGAACAGCCTTTGCCGGGGAAGTCGGCCTGTCAGGAGAAATCCGGACCGTGACCCGTATGGATCAACGCGTCGCCGAAGCCGAGAAACTTGGTTTCGAGACTATCTATATTCCCAAAGGGAACCTTAAGGGTGTCAAAGATAAGTTCTCTATACGCATCGTTGAGGTCGGAAAAGTGACAGATATGTTCCGCTCTTTGTTTGAAGATCGCGATTAGAGAGGAGAGAGGAGATAGGAGAGAGGAAAGTTGAGGGAGGGGAGCGATGATTCTCCTATTGGATGGATTCTATTACAATTTGATTTTTAGAAAAGATTATAGACTCAAGATATTATGTCGAATGTTCTGGAATATTCAGGCGTGGAAATTGAACGCGCCGACCGCCTCGTGCTAAAGGATGTGACTTTCTCCATCGGGGAGGGTCAGTTCCATTATCTTGTCGGACGCGTCGGGAGCGGCAAAAGTTCCCTGATGAAGACGATGTATGCCGATGTGCCTATCCCGAAAGGTGACAAGGCGGAGGTGCTTGGTTTCGATCTGCTGACCATTAAGAAAAAGAAGATACCATTTCTGCGCCGCAACATCGGGATAGTGTTTCAGGATTTCCAGCTCCTGCAGGATCGCTCTGCTCGCGCTAACCTTCGGTTTGTCCTTGAGGCCACCGGCTGGAAGTCTCGCCGTGAGATCGACCAGAGGATTGACGAGGTGTTGGAAGCTGTCGGAATGGGGCCGAAAGGTTACAAGATGCCCCATGAACTGTCCGGAGGCGAGCAACAGCGCATCGTCATTGCTCGCGCTCTGCTCAACCGCCCAAAGCTGATCCTTGCCGACGAACCGACGGGTAATCTTGACCCTCAGACCGGCTACCAGATCGTAAAGCTGCTTCATCGGCTCGCTGCGGAAGGGACTGCCATCATTATGGCAACCCACAATCTCCAGATGGTTGAGGATTTCCCCGCGCATGTGCTGCGCTGCTTCGAAAAGAAGCTGATCGTCCAGTCGCCCGAAGAGGCAGTTTTGGAGGATTAAATCGGCAAATAATGTGTTATAAAACATATTATTTCGTCTTAATTCTCCTGTTTTTCGCAATTGGAACAAAATTTCATTAAAAATTTTCCATTGCAGAAAAAATTCAATAATTTTGTGTCGGCCATCCCGGATGGACTTTCTTCGCATGGACCGGAGATAGTCCCCAAAGGGTAACCTCAAAAACTCATAGAAACGAAACAACGGCCCTCCTTCCAGTCGTCTGCGGCGCATAGAAGATTTACGCCGAAGTGGGGGAGCGGTTCTAATATCATGATGATTATTTAATATTCAGCACAATGTCAGAAAAGAATCAAAAGTTGTTCGACATGTTTCCGCCCGTGTCCACAGAAGAGTGGAAGGCGAAAATCAATGTCGACCTGAAAGGCGCCGATTTTGACCGCAAACTCGTCTGGCGCACAAACGAAGGCTTCAATGTGCAGCCTTTCTACCGTCGCGAGGATATCGAAGGTCTTCCCACCATCGGTTCGCTCCCCGGCGAATTCCCCTTCGTTCGCGGTACGCGCACGAATAACGACTGGATCGTCCGCCAGGCTGTCATCGGCGACACTCCTGAAGAAGCTAACAATCATGCTCTCCATATCCTCAACCGTGGCGTTGAGTCGCTCGGAATCAAGCTTTGCGGAAATCTCGAAGCTTCCGACCTCGCAGTCATCCTTAAGGATGTCGATCTGAAGAAGGTTGAGGTCAATGTTTCCTGCTGTCCCGGTAAGGCTGTCGAGGTCGCTACCGAACTCGTGAAACTCGTTCGCGAGGCTGGCGCTGAGAACGATTTCCGCGGCTCTGTCGGTTACGACCCCTTCCGTCGCCTTCTCCGCAAGGGCCTTCCTTTCCCCAAGGATGCCGCTGCCGAAGGCAAGGCTCTCTATGAGGTCGTTAAGGACATCAAGGGAATCCGCTGCTTCGCCGTTGATAGCTTCATGCTTAACAATGCAGGCGCTTACATCACCCAGGAACTCGGTTACGCTCTCGCATGGGGCGCCGAATGGATGACCATGATGACCGAAGCCGGACTGACTCCCGATGAGGTCGCTTCCCGCATCAAGTTCAACATGGGAATCGGCTCCAACTATTTCATGGAGCTCGCCAAATTCCGCGCAGCCCGTATGCTCTGGGCTGAGATCGCCAAGGCTTACGGTGCGGCAGACGATGCTTGCAAGATGTGGGTTCACGCTGTTACGAGCGAGTTCAACCAGACTATCTATGACGCTCATGTCAACCTCCTCCGCACGATGACGGAAACAATGAGCGCCGCCCTCGCAGGCGTCAATTCTATCGAGACCCTCGCTTTCGACAGCTGCTTCAAGCGCCCCGACGAGTTCAGCGAGCGTATCGCCCGCAACCAGCAGTTCCTCCTCCGCGACGAGTCCCACCTCAATAAGGTTGTCGACCCCGCAGGCGGTTCTTACTATATCGAAACCCTCACAGTCTCCATCGCCGAACAGGCTTGGAAGCTTTTCAACGAGGTTGAGGACAATGGCGGCTTCGAGGCTCTCCTCCGCAAAGGTGAGATCCAGGGCAAGGTCAACGAATCCGGCGTGAAACGTCATCTCGATGTTGCCCGCCGCAAGGAAAACCTCCTCGGAACCAATATCTATCCTAATTTCAACGAGCGTGCCCTCGACAAGCTTGGCGATATGAACGCTGCATGCGGTTGTGGTTGCAAGGCCGAGACTCCTGTTGACGGAGCTGTTGAATCCCTCAACTTTGACCGCGCTGCAAGCCAGTTCGAGACCCTCCGTCTTGACACTGAGCGCGCCGCTCACCGTCCCAAGGTCTTCATGCTCACTATCGGCAACCTCGCCATGCGTCTCGCCCGCGCACAGTTCTCCGGAAACTTCTTCGGCTGCGCAGGCTATGAGATCATCGACAACATCGGTTTCAATACCGTTAAGGAAGGTGTCGACGCTGCCATCGAGAAGGGTGCCGACGTGGTTGTCCTTTGCTCAAGCGACGATGAATATGCTCAGTATGCCCCCGAGGCCTTCAAGGAACTTGCCGGTCGCGCAATGTTCGTTGTCGCCGGTGCGCCCGCCTGCATGGACGACCTCCGCAAGGAAGGAATCGAGAACTTTATCCACGTTAAGGTCAACGTTCTCGACACGCTGGCTGATTTTAATGCTAAACTCCTCAAATAATTCCTGAAGATGAGACCTAATTTTAAAGAAATAGATATTCTCAAGACTGTGGCTCCCGAAGGCCACAAACCGGCTGCAGGCGAGGAGTGGCTCACCGCAGAACTCATTCCCGTAAAACCGATCTATACGAAGGATGACCTCGAAGGCATGGAGCATCTCGACTATGTCTCCGGTCTTCCCCCTTTCCTCCGCGGCCCCTACAGCGCTATGTATCCCATGCGCCCCTGGACTATCCGTCAGTATGCCGGTTTCTCCACTGCCGCCGAGTCGAATGCTTTCTATCGCC
>CAYZQA010000068.1:0-9695 GCA_964480745.1 uncultured Sangeribacter sp.
TAGTCGTATAGATACGAGGCGCGACCTTTCGCAATTCACCGTCCTTCTCCTTCTTGCTTAGCACACGGGAAACATTCGGGTCAGAAGAACCGAAAATAATCTCTTTCTGGGTGTCAACTTTAACTGCCATACAAAAAATCACGACTAAGAGACAACGAAGGTACAAATTTTTGCGATTATAACCGCGATTTTTACAAAAAATTGCGATTAGATCAGACAGCTAAAAAGTCAAAAAATGTCGGAGTGGGAGCCGGTGCGGAGCATGAGTAGGGTTAGGGTGGTGTCGTTCTGTTCCCACACAAGGAGCCAGTCGCTGTTGCGCCCGTTGATATGGCATTCCCACTTGCCTTTATAATCCCCAGTCAATTTATGAGGTCGATACTCTTCGGGAAGAGATCCTTTTTCAATTAATATACGAATCGCTTCGTATAAGACATCCAGCGGGAGGCCTCGGCGTTGGAGACGCTTATAATCTTTTTTGAATTTTCCTGTATAATCAATTGAGTATCCCATACTAACTATTTAGCTGCCTGAACAAATCATCTATATTATCGGCATGGTATACCCTCCCAGCCTTAACATCTTCCAGGGCTTCGTCGAGGCCGGTTTTACGTTTGCGGGGGGTGTGGGAAATGGTAACGCTGTCAAATTTGGACAAGAGCTTCTTGATTAGGGATGCGTCCTTGGGGTCTGTAATTGTCAATGTCAACTGAGTCATAGCGGTGTCACCTTAAGGATTGGTAAATAAAGGTTTCGTTGATACAACAAAATGCTTTGTAAATACAACAAAGGCGGGAGAAAAATTCTCTCGCCTTCGCAGGTTGCAAGGTGATCCGCCTGGGGCTCGAACCCAGGACCCCAACATTAAAAGTGTTGTGCTCTACCAGCTGAGCTAGCGAATCTCCGTTATGCAATCTCAATGGAGCTTGGGGTTGCTCCCCTGAATTGCGTTGCAAAATTACAACTATATTTCCATTCTTCCAAATTATTCCCGATTTTTTTCAATTATTTTTTATAATTTTGTATCGCTGACTCCGGCCCCTCGGGGCTGGGAGGTACCAACCTAACGACGCTTTGAAGTTATGCAACTTTCTGATTTAGCAGACCGTATAATCGCCGATGTGCGCGCCGGCCGTTTACTTGAGTCGAGACCAAATAACACGTTCCTTACCCCCGAGGAAGCCCTTCAGGTTGCCGAATGGCCTGACATTGATGAACTCTGCGACGCGGCCGATCGCATCAGCCGCGAGCTATGCGGCCGACAGGTCGATTCCTGCTCCATTGTCAACTCGCGCAGCGGCCACTGCTCGGAAGACTGCAAATGGTGCGCCCAGGCCTCGCGCCACAATACCGGTTGCGCCACATATAACTTCCTTGACGAGGAGAAGACAATGGAGGCCGCCCGGCATAACGAACGGGAAGGAATCCGGCGTTTCTCCCTCGTGACCTCCGGCCGCGCCGTCTCCGACAAAGACCTCGACCGATTCTGCGCCCTCTTCCGGAGATTGCATGAAGAAACCGACCTATATCTCTGCGCCTCGATGGGCCTCCTCAACGAGGAGCAACTCCGGAGGCTCAAAGAGGCCGGCGTCGAACGCTACCATTGCAACATGGAGACGGCTTCCGCCCGCTTCGGGGAACTTTGCACAACCCATTCCCCCGCCGACAAGCATGAAACCATCCGCGCCGCCCGGCGTGTCGGCATGGCCGTCTGCTCCGGAGGGATTATAGGAATGGGGGAATCGATGGCCGACCGAGTAGACTTCGCTTTCGAACTCGCCGACCTCGACGTTGATTCCACTCCCCTCAATATCCTCAATCCCATCAAGGGGACGCCCCTCGAAAACACTCCTCTTATTTCTGAGGAGGAAATCATCCGCACAGCCGCCGTCTGGCGCTTCATCCTTCCTCAGAAAGCCATTCGCTTCGCTGGAGGCAGGATGCGCCTATCGCACGACTCAATGCTCCGCATCCTGCGCGGCGGGGTCAACGGCGTCCTCATGGGCGACATGCTGACCACCGTCTCCAACGACATCGCGTCCGACCGCGAACTGTTCAAAGAGGCTGATCTTATATTCTGAAAATCTCCCCCATCATGGACATATCAATCGTAGTTCCACTATACAATGAAGCCGAATCCCTTCCCGAGCTGACGGAATGGATAGAACGCGTGATGAGCGAAAACGGTTTTTCGTATGAAATAATCTTCGTCGACGACGGGTCGACCGACCGTTCGCTTGACGTCATCAAGAGGCTCGCCACGCGCAATCCGGCAATCCGGGCCGTCTCCTTCTCGCGGAACTACGGAAAATCTCCGGCCCTCAACACGGGCTTCCAGCGCGCCCGGGGGGAAGTGGTGATCACAATGGATGCCGACCTCCAGGACTCCCCGGATGAGATTCCTGAACTCTACCGGATGATCACGCGCGAAGGCTATGACCTTGTTTCGGGCTGGAAAAAGAAACGCTACGACCCTCTGTCGAAGACAATCCCCACCAAGCTCTTCAACGCGACGGCGCGCAAGGTCAGCGGCATAAAGAATCTGCATGATTTCAACTGCGGGCTGAAGGCTTACCGACGCGATGTCGTGAAGCGCATCGAAGTCTATGGCGACATGCATCGCTACATCCCCTATCTCGCAAAGAACGCCGGTTTCAGCAAGATCGGCGAGAAGGTGGTCCATCATCAGGCCCGCAAGTATGGAAAGACTAAATTCGGGCTCGACCGTTTTGTCAACGGATATCTCGACCTGGCCACTCTCTGGTTCCAGTCGCGTTTCGGGATCAAGCCGATGCATATCTTCGGCCTCCTCGGCTCGCTGATGTTCGTCATAGGCTTCCTTGCAGTCGTGACAACGCTGACGCTTAAGATTGTGTCGATGTGTTCCGATTCGTTCCATTTCTACATCACGAAATCGGTCTATTTCTACCTTTCACTTGTATTTATGGTGCTCGGGGTTCAATTTTTCTGCACAGGCTTCATCGGCGAGCTAATCACGCGCAACTCGGCCGAGCGCAATAAATATCTTATTTCGGAGGAATTTTGAGAACCAGGCTTTTCATATCGTGGCTACCGGCAATAGCAATAGCCCTGTCAATGTTGGCGGCGGGTTGCACATCGGAATGCACAGACAACAAGACGGCCCTTCCCCGTGCCGACCTGCTTGACCCGTTTGAGGATGACCCGCTGACGCTGTCTGGTTTGCAGGTGACGGGCGTCGGAGAACGAGGAGACTCGGTGTTGATCGAACCTTCCTCTTCCGTTTCAGAGTTTTATATCCCGCTGAGGATAGATGCCGACCGGACAGTCTATCGCTTCAGCCTGAACGAGGGGGAGTTTGAATCGACCGTAACGTTTGACTATACCCGGACCCCACGCTTCGTCTCTGCGGAATGCGGCGTGAGCTATGTCTACGACATCCGGAGCATCGTCTGCGAGGGAACGCTGATTGACTCCGTGACCTGCCCTGAAGGACGCATTGACAACACGCCGGGGGTCAACCTTCATATATGGATCAATCCCTGGGTTTACGAAACTGAATGATGAACAACGTGACCAGCATACCGAACTCGCCATTCCGCGCCATTCTCATGGCGATGGTTCTAATGCTTGCGGCCTTGACGGGGCGCGGGCAGGAGACGGTGACGCCTGTGGATGTGGATGATGATGCCCCGAGGGTCGTGTTGCATTACTATGACAAGCATGGCGACCAGCTTGTGGAGCCCGTGAGATTCCTGGCTACGCTCGACACCGTGCGTCACGTCCGTCCCGGTCCGGCCTACCCTCTCTACAACGGGACGTCCATTGGCGTCAATTTCGGCGACCTGCTGATGATGGCTTTCGGCCAGAAGTATGCCAGTTTTGATGTCCATGCCGATGTTTCGCTCCACAATTGGTTTTTCCCCACGGTGGAGGCTGGAATAGGGATGGCACGGTCGACTCCTGAAAACGGAAATTTCACCTACATCACTCATCCGGCGTTTTATGCCAAGGTTGGCGTCAATTATAATTTCCTCTACAAGAGCAATCCCGACTATCAGCTTTATCTCGGTCTGAGAGCCGGCTTTTCTTCGTTCAGCTATGATGTCGATGACATCACGATCTCCGATCCTTACTGGGATGAGGAGCAGCATTTCAATATGCGCGGGCTGAGGTCAACGGCCTGGTGGGGCGAGGCCTTGCTGGGTCTGAAGGTGAAGATTGTGGGGTGCTTCTCCCTGGGGTGGAGCGTGCGCGTCCATACCCCGTTTTCGGTAAGCAAGAGCGGAGGATCGAAGCCATGGTACATCCCCGGTTATGGTGGGCGCGACAATCCGCTGGCGATATCTTTGTCGGCGATTTTTACGATTGCGCCGAAAAAGAAAGATATCGATTTGCCAGGGAAATAGGGTTCGGGACGCGATTTATCGCGTCTAGAGCCCCGGCGGAATTGCCCCGGAGGGGCAACACTTCGGTTAACCACGGGCCCTTGCGGCCCGTGGAAAATGAAAGTTCTCAAATATAAACAGAACCCCGGAGGGGTTCTACTATATAGTCCGACCCCTCCGGGGTCGTAGTTTTTTATCTTTTATTGAAGGTCCGAGGGCCGCAAGGGCCCCCGGTTAACAAAATGGAACCCCTCCGGGGTTCGGGACGCGATGTATCGCGTCCCTACTGTGCAGTATTATTTGACGCCTAATTCGGCGCGGATTTGCTTCATACTGGCCTTGGCTTCGGAGGCGGGCATGGAGAGCGTGCGGTAATCGATCACCCGCGCGTTCGGAATGATGGCTTTCTTTAGTTCTTCGACCGTGGGAACGGTCTTCAGCGCCGCATATTCCTTGAATGTGTAGCGCGTGAACACAGACCCCGGCCCGAGCCCTTGACGATTGAGCCACCATCCGTCGCCGATCTCCACCGGTGCCGAATTCTTCGATATGTCGGAAGGCGCCGGGAAATATGTGATCCGTCCATCTGGGCCCACCGTTATGGCTACATTGTTCTGGTATGGGCCAGACATCCTGAAAGCCGTGGCTTTAAGAACTGCCGCCACCGGTCGCGTCCCCTCCCCTTCCATGTTCATCGGAAGCGGTTGGATGGCCTGAGTAGTTTCCGTTGCCACTGCCCCTCCCTGAGCCCCCTTCTGGGAGCAAGCACCCGCAATAAGGGCGATGGGAAGGAAAAATATCATCTTATTCATATCCTTGATTGATTTTTCGATTGTGTTCTTTTACTTTGACCGACGAGGAATGGAAAAGTTTGCCCTTCCTTGTCTTATCCGTCAATTATTGTCGTCTAAATCTAATTATTATCGTCTGTATCTATCAAACAATAGTTTATCGGAAAATGTTAGTATGAAAAAACACTATCCATATGAAAAAATTAAGTTTGGTTCTTGGAGCCGCAGCCATAGCTGCCGGAAGTATGCTTTGCCCGACGGAGGCCGAAGCCTGTACGCGCGTTGTTTATAAAGGGACGGATTCTCTTACGGTCATTGCCCGCTCGCTCGACTGGAAGACCCCTATCCCGACCAATCTGTATGTCTACCCCCGCGGAATGAAGAAACGGGGATCTGACGCAGAAAAGACGATCCATTGGACATCGAAATATGGATCCGTCTATGCTGTCGGTTATGATGGCGGCGTGACGGAGGGAATGAATGAGGAAGGTCTCGTAGTAAACGGCCTTTTCTGCAAGGGCACGGTCTATGACAATGCCGAGACGGCCGACCGTCCTGCCATGTCGATGGCTATGTTCGTCGCATGGCTTCTTGACCTCAATTCGACCGTGGATGAAGTGAAGGCGGTCCTTGAGAAACATGATTTCAATATCGGAGGGGCAACTTTCGACGGCGGAACCGTCTCGGCTCTTCATTGGGGCGTGACCGACCGGACCGGAAAGAGTATTATCTTCGAGTTTGACAACGGCAACATCCGTATCTACGACATGGGAGATTATCTCGCCATGACCAACGACCCGACATGGCCCCAGATGACAGCGATAATCGATTATTGGAACAATGTCGGCGGGACCCACATGCTGCCCGGCACGGTGACGAGCCCTGACCGATGCGTTCGTGCAAATTTCTTTGCTCATCAAGTGAAGAAGGTGGGAGAGACGGATCTTGGTGTTTCGATTGCAAGAAGTGTATTGCTGAATGCCTCCGTGCCTTACACATATGAGATCGAAGGAATGCCCAACCTGAGTTCGACCCAGTGGCGGAGCTACTCCGACATCCGTGACGGCCGTTATTACTTCGACCTCGTCACCAATCCCGGATACTACTATATCGATTTGAAGAGCCTCAACCTAAAGAAGGGTGCGCCGGTGCTCAAGCTCGACACATCGAAAACCACTGACCTCGTAGGCAACGCCAACTCCCGCCTCGTCCCCTCCAAACCCTTCACCCCGATGTATTGATATCAACATCCTTATAAAAAAGAAATGTCCCTTGTTCAAAATAATGAACAAGGGACATTTACTTTTTCAGTGCTTAGGCGCTATCCAAATTATTTATGCAATTAAAAAATTCAATGCTCACAATAGGAAGACGCCTTCATCATAATTGCACAATAGCACCTATGTACAAAATGACTCCCGTGGAAGTCTCTCTAATAAGATAAAGGAAGGGTCGGTTTAGTTGTAACGCGGCGGGAGGCAAGGCCCATAGTCCTCCAGATGAGCTCACACTTGCTACTCTCGCTCCATACTCATCTATATTGATAGTGGCGGTTTGCTTTAAAAAGGGTTTAGACCCTGATCCATTACCACCATCTGAAGCATTTTCACATAATCCCACCGGACAGCCTATTCTCTTCATCACTTCTCCAAGATCGGTTTTCGCTATTAGATTAACCTTGGGAAAGGAAATGGTGAATTCAAATCCCTCTTTTGCTGACTCGATAAATTTAAAACTGGCGTATGAGAATTCTTCAATAAATTGAGAGAACTCCCTGTCTTCAGAAGGCAGCATTAGCCACATCTCGAAGTTTCCGTTACCAAAAGCGAGAGAGGCGGCAGTCAATTCCGGGACATAATATCCTTTAGTGACCCAACTCCCGTGCATAAAAGGAACACTACTGACTGTGCCATCAAGATTATGAAACGTTTCAACCTTCGTCTTTTCTTCATCGAACTTGTCTTTCCATTCCCCTGCGAAGTAGTTCGCTGTCGCCAGACACATCAACCCTAAATCCTGTCCATCTTCGACATGATCAAGGATCATCCCGTTGGTAGCTTCAGACGCCCACTGGTTAACTGCTCCGGCTGTAGGATGTGTTTGAAAATAAGAAGCATCGTAGTTTTCTACCAAAGTTTGAAGGAAAGAGGGCGATAAGGAGACCAACGGATCGCACCATATTGCATTACTTTCCTTATACTCTACTTTCCTGTCCACTCCCGGAAGACTCTGCCTCATTAACTTGCAGAATTGATTGAGATCTTCCACATCTGCGTCACGACCCCAAAGGAACTCTATTAGCTGATTCCTATCCTCCTCATTCTGTCCATTGGCGAGCATTGCAAGTAGATTGAATGCTCCGTGGGTGGAGACAAGTGTATTGGAGGTTTCGGTTTGCACATCTTCCAAATTATAGGCACCCCCGAAGATCTTAAAAGCAGCCGTGTTCACGTTTTCAACCCGTTCCACAAACTCATGCGGAAGCGAGATTGGTGTATAAGGATTAGGAGCCTCGCCTCCTGACTTTTCGCATGCTCCCATGAAACAACCCATCCCCAGAAAGCACAAGATATATTTAATTGACTTCATAACAAAAATAGTTTGTTAATAGTAAAGTATTCTATATTAAAGAAAAGTGGAATTGAACTTTGAGCTTTCATTATTTATTGGGTTGCATCCCGTATAAGATATCCAATTCCCCATAAGGAAGGGAGTTGCCATAGGCGTCAGGATCAAGTTTTTCAGCCACTGGGTCTATGACTGGGTTACTATGATATAGATAGTAATATCCGTTTGCCTTCGTTCTCCATCCCCAGGCCATATGAAAATAGTTTGATATTGTGGTGAGATAACCATTACTAGGATCATCCTCTGTGATGGGGCTTTGATAAGACACAGTATAAATACTGTAGCCTCCGTCGCAAACCCAAGCATGTCCATGTTTTACCCCTTTATCGTCTGTACGAATTCCAGTCATCAACACAGGATTTCCTGAGGACAATGCTCCTTTGACTGGATCGCCGGAGAAGTCCTCCCATTTCATCCCTCTGTATCCCCAATTATAAAAGGTGATAGGTATACGGGTTGATTTAACTGATGTACCGTCAGGCTGCGGGTCAGCATTTAAATTTTTAAGTTCCCATAATTTTTGAATTATCTTTCCCCACACATCATCATTTGAAGAATTTAGCAATGATTCCCAATTGATAACCAAGTCATCATACTGGGTAGGCCATTTGTGGTAGGCAAAAATTGTAGTCACTGCAATTGGTACGCATCCGGCATAAGAATTGGAGGCATAGTTGTTAAAAGGTGCACCTTGATGCATACTCTTCAACATTCCGCTCAAGAGGGGTTCAGAAAAAACTATGGTTTCTGTTTTATCTCCCCACCCAGGATTAATTGGTGTTACTGGATCTGTTGGCATCATCACGTTGGGTGAAACTACGGGGGCACCCATAATTTCACTCACATACCACCTTAATCCCTCATTATATATCGTGTCTGCAAGATCGACAGAACCCTCTTCCGAGATGGCATATACAGGGTTTCTCCTCTTGTCAGCTGAAAGTATTGAAAATCCCTCATCATAGTTCACAACATAGAAGCCATAGAGGTCAGTTTCGGAACTGCGAGTTGCAACTCCGTGAAGGTTTACTGAGGCAACTCGCCGTGTGGCACGAGTCTTGCCTCCAGGTATAGAGGCGAAGACCTCATCAGCTTTCTGAAGAGCTTCCTCAAGGGTAACAAAGTTGTGATCTGACTCGCCACTACCCTTTGTTGGTATTAACTCACTTTCCATCTGATCATAATTGCTACAAGCCGTCATTAATACGGCGAGCAATAAATATAATTTCTTCATAATGAGAATATTAAAGGTTAGTATATAGGAATAGTAATGAAAGTTAAATTTAATCAATCCCAAGACAATCTCTCAATGGACGGAAGAAGGCGTTTATCATACTTCCGCTTAGTTCATAAAACTACAAGGCTTTAAAACACGAAGCACAATTGAGATTTTCCCAAAATTAATAAAATTTTTTAATAATAAAAAATCCTGCTAATTCTTTTAAGCTTAATTTGGTCAAATTTTGAGCAATTCCTAAAATAATATTAACACAAATAATCTCATGTGCCCAATGCAGTTTCCTAAGCGGATATAAATAAACTGACGCAGGGGACCACCGACAACACATTCGATGCCTGGCATCCTCCAAGAGTGAACATTTGTTATTGGGAACTCGCGAAATTTATACATTGCATCGCTGGCTCATCTGGGGGTGGAATTTTTGGAATTGTGGCTCACAGAACTTACAGCATCGCTTCGCCCGCTACGGATGGCCACGGAGTACTATCTGCCTTCTACCAGCCGCAGTAGGGACGCGATAAATCGCGTCCTGGCACGAACCGGTAATTGCCCCGGAGGGGCAACACTACGGTTAACCTCGGGCCCTTGCGGCCCGAGGAAAAGATAAAATCACAACAAACAGAGCCCCGGCGGGGCTCCACTATATAGTGCGACCCCTCCAGGGTCGAG
>CAYZQA010000069.1:0-9315 GCA_964480745.1 uncultured Sangeribacter sp.
AGCGGCATATACAATTTTCGTCATATAACCCATGCTGTTATCCAGATAGCTAATACGGTCTTTTGCTTCTTTTGTATCAAAAGTCGCTATATAATCACAATACTGGCGCATAAGCATCTCTGTGTCGGATTGGGGATCCATAAAGTCGAAAAGAGTGTCCATATACTCATCCATATACTTCAGATCCCGTTCTTGCGTAGCGATAAATCCGGCAAGCATTGTTCTGACTTGCCGGAATCGAGCATTATTCATCTCCATGATAGGGCGAAATGCCTCTATCAAATCTTTAGATAATATTGAATCTTCCATAGGTTAGGATTTCCAATTATCGTATTTATTCAATGACTTCCCATGTGCCGGATTTCTCCGAACCAACTCTTTTTATTCGATTCGAAGTCTTAAGCGTGTCAATAATGCGGAATAATGTCCTTCGTGGGATGTTTAGTTGAACTGAAATTTCTTTAATGCTTATCCGCTTGTTATTACGCATTAGATTCAAAATCGCATCTTCACGAGATATTTTATCGGTGCCATCGGTGCCACTTTCAGATTTTTCGGTGCCACTATCGGTGCCAAATTCAGATTTACCGATGCCATCGGTGCCACTTTCTGTAGTATTCACTACAATTTCGGGCGTTTTTTCGGTTCCATCAGTGCCATTTTCTATGACATCGGCATTTTGGACGACCACTTTGAAGGTGGTGTAATCTCCAAGAAGGAACTCTGCCGGAACGCTGCCATTTTCTTCAAGAAGCGTAGAAACGGTGTTCACTCCACTACCGAAACGGTTGACATAGCCCAGATTCAGCATAATCTCGGCAATGTTGGGATTTCGGTAGTCAGTTTCATTGGGGAAATTCTCAAGATTGACTTTGCCATAAAGATTTCCGGGATTATCAATCTCTATACGGTCGCTATACTCATAAAACTTTATGGGAGAATTATTCCCATTATATGCACGGTGCATAACGGCATTCATGGCAAGCTCACGAATAGCCTCCCAAGGATAGTTGATGCGTGGCTCTTCGCGTAGCACACTTACAAACTCCGGTCGTTTATTTTCGATGGAATACTTGATAAAATACTCCAGCTCTTTCAGCATAAAAATGAGATTGCCCTTGAACCGATTTTCTTTGAGCACCTTTGTGGCACGTGTCTTTCCGGCAAATTTGACATACTGAATGTAGGCTCCCGGAATAAAGTATTGTGGATCGTGCCCCAACAGAAGAATTCCAGCGAAGGTGGGACAATTAAACCGAGTATCAAAAAGTCGAAGTGATGCCAGTTGCTGAGTGACGGTGCGCTTATCCTTTGCCAATGTAGTGGGAGAAACGGCTTTCGGTAAGTATTCGTTCTTGAACAAATCTATATCAATATCCTCAATGGTGGCTTCACGACATGGGCGGCCATCAAAAGATGAACTATGCACCTGTCCTCTCTCGGTTAGGATACGTTCCTCCTCTGTATTTGCTTCTGCTTTCCTTGCCCCAATTCTTATCCAGATTACGCCTTTGTACCTCACCGGGGTGTCCTCGCTTGGTTGAACCTCGATAATAGCAACTTCGCCATCTGGAAAGGTTTCCTTATACACCATCAATGCCGGTGGTGGAAGGATCGTACCAGCATTTCGTAGCCCTGCATAAGAGCGCAATTGCTCATCGGTGAAAGTCTGACCATCGAGTTTGCCGTCATCGTCAGCACCGATCATGAAGTACCCGGGCTTTTTAGTATTTCTAATATCATTGGCAAACGCACATATTGCCTCCGACATCTTTTTAGTGTTGTCAGTGGATATTGTACGCTCCACACGCTCATTTTCTATATCGCTCAACAGCGATCGTATTTCATCTTTTGTCAGAGGCATATCGGTATTATTTAGATTGCAAAATTACTCATAATTTGCGAGTTAAGCAATTTTGCGTTGAGGGTTGATAAATCGTCGGTTGCAACCGACAATTTTACTTTACTTGTTGATTGCAGAAATGATAGCCATAATTTATCTCGGATTGAGCTTCTTTAATAGGTCCTCGATGATTTTCAATTGTGCCGGGGTCATGCCCTTTAGCAATTCTATGGCTTGCTCTTCCTTGGTCGCAGTCGGTTCTTCGACTTTATTTTGCTTGGATGGTTTCTTATTGAACACATTTCTGAGGGTCTCATCAGTTTTTGAAGTATCGAAACTACCCATATAACGCTCAGTAGTCGCAAGATTACTATGCCCGAGGATGTTTTTTATCGCGGATGATTCAGCTCCGGCCTCCTGCGCTATGTGTGCAAAGGAGTGGCGGCTAATGTGCATTGACAGTTGTGCGCTCAATGGGGGTGCTCGCCCCCTCGGCGTGTCGCCTTCCCCGGAGAAGAGAGAAATGTGGTTTATCTGGAATAAATAGTAGGAATCAAATAAAAAATACCTAAAAGGAAGCTTTTACCAAAGTATAGAATTAACACTGACGAAAATTGAGGAATTTAAATTTGCTTATTACACAGGAGTGAAAGTATTACAAACTATGTGTTGGAATACTTACGGAGAATGTATAAAAATTCATCGTATTATCCACAGGATCGGTCAATAATGAGGATTCAGATAATAACGGAGCTTGTTGGCTCGGATATAGTACAATACAAGGTACAATTGGGATTGAGTCTTGAATACTAGGATCATACCCAAGTAATTTCAAAAACACATGGTCTCTGGCATATCCGCTTAGTTGAGAGATGTATTCCTTCTTGGCTGCTTTTTGTGCACTGTCAACGTATTTGGTATCAACTATGAGTCGAGTATTTCCTTTTTTAATAAGGAAATCAGCAATAAAACGTCCTTGAGATCCTTTAACTTGATACATCACGGCATCATGTCCGAAGGTTTGACGAAGTTTTGACAAAACATAATGCTCAAATAGTAGAGCCATGTCGATTCTAAAAACCGGTACTGTGTCAAATTGATCTGTACTGCGATTATTAATAGCCATATCTTGCTTTCGAAGAATCATTCTCGCCAAACTTAATGCCACGTCATACTCTTTATAGAGTTTATTTGATTTGGTGAGGAATAAATCACTTACGGTTGTATTGGCAACTTCTGAGAATGCACTCAGGCTTTGATTGAGCATTGCCGAGAGAGTAGGATAAGCTGAGTTTTCGTGCATGAGAGCCAGGATATCACTAGTTGCCATTAGCGCTTTTTTCAGGAACCTATTCTCAACTGTATCGGCAATATATTCATCATAGCGGCAAAACACACGCTCCTGATGCCCGGCCATGATATTGCGTTCTGTTCGACGAATATCAACTCTGCCTTTCACCTTAGCCAAATTTTCTTGACAGTGCACATATCCCTTGCGAAGTCCGCGCATCACAATCTTCTTCATAGTCATCAGAAAATGAACTGCGAGTAAAGCTGAAAGTATTGAATTTAAAGCCTTTGATTTGACAGGACGAGCTTCAAAATCGATATCGTAGATAGATGAAAAATTATCTGCCGATTCATTAGTTCGCAAACAAGTCATAAACATCTCAAGAAAGTTAATGTCCTTAATTTTGGGCGTTACCACAATCGATCGCGTCTGCTCCCTGTCGAGCCATTCAGCGCCAATACGGAAATACGCGAAGAACCCATCCCGATTTTCTTCCGGGTTAAATTCAAAGCGTATGAGATTAACCATCGAAGAATCAAATCTCGATGTGTCATAATTAATACAGTGGCGAAGTTGCTCAAGATTCAAATCTTGAAATAGCTCCGGATTAATCTTCTGATGTTCCTGTATTTTTATCATCTATCGGTTTTAGTTGTTGCCACGACTCAAAATATCGATCGGCTTCATCGCGCTTTACCGTGAGGATACCATCTTTGATATATTCTTTGATAAGTGGGATAACCTCATATTTAATTTTCATCACAAATTCATCAGTGTTTTCGGCCATAAAGTAGCTATGTCCCACCATTAGATCTTCGATATCCATATCTGTAGATTTATGGTGCTCGATGAACACTTTCACGTCATCAAAGAGTTGTTTTGCGGTTTCGCTCCTGATAATATCGCGTTTTGCCGGAACAGTCAGAAAGGCGAAGCGACGGCGAACGGCGTAGTCAAGAGTACCCGTTGAACGGTCAGTGGTATTCATGGTACCTATGATATAGATATTCTGGGGGACACCGAAATCAGATTGTTTGGAATATGGAAGAGACAACGTAACCGGATGTTCGGCACCGATGCGTTTATCCCTTTCGATGAGAGTGATGAGTTCTCCTAAAACTTTAGATACGTTACCTCGGTTGATTTCATCGATAATGAGGATATATGGTTTTTCACTTCTGTCGGTCTTGGATGGGGCAGCCGGAGCATAAAGCTCGATAACATCAAGCAGGTCTCTGAGCTGAATGGAAAGACGATAGACTGTGCCAAGTGTCATGTGCTTACCATTGTTTATATCTTTGATGTTATGTTTTATACCCTTGACAATCCAACGCACCGGCCGATAACGAGGCAAATTGTCTCCTTCGGCACGATATTCATAATCTCCGGTAACAATACCAATTGCATCGGTTTCGTCCTGACTCCAACAACTAACTACTATATCTCCAATTTTCATATCGTGCTGAAATGCCCGGAGTATATTCTTTCCCTCAATCACTTGTGGGTTATCATCCAAAAATCGAGGTCACCGTAATTGGCCCATCCCACACGGATATATCCGTTTGCCATACAATCGCGACGTGTGGGATTGTCACCGGTGCTTTCCAATGATACTTTCCAAATTGTAGGGGTGCTGTTCATCCCCTCCAGAAGATTGTCGGTGCCTGATGCAACCACTTCGGATGCAACTTTGGCAGATGTACATAATCGTTTGAAAATACCATCTTCAATCTCATAACGGATGGAGCCGCCTTCGTGAACTGGTTTTATACCCTCAACAAAATCTTCATAGTCCATCGACTGATGGAAGGTGGTAAAACCAATCCGACCCTCCGAGCGAAGTTCATCGTAGCGAGCCATAATTTCTTCATGAGTTTCCGGAACGATGCCATCAATTATAGCAAGCGAGAGTGCAGCTGTATTATAGGTTTTACCTGTTCCAGGTGCACCTTGAAGGATGAGATTCTTCTTGTTTCTTAGTAAATTACAAGCCTGTTCTATAAAAGGATCCATTTTTATTTTCTTGGTTAGGTATAATGAATTTTCAATAGAGGTGTACCAGCGGCTTATCCAGAAGCCAAAGTCAAAAGTAAAAGTTTGGAAGTTAGGATCTCGGTATAGCTTCGGATTATTGTCTCTAAGCTTAGAGATAACCTCCTTGGCTTTATGACTGCTGGTGAGGATCTGGTGAAGTTCGGCATACATTTTGAAGCCCTTAATCATCTCTGAGATTTTGCCGTTCTGCTTAATGCTGTAGTCCATACCTGTTTTCTTAACCACAGTAGTATATTCGGTCGACTTGAAAATCAAATATTTATCCGGATAGCGTAGCCAAAGGTAAGTGCTGATAGCATTAGTGTTCTGATAAGCATTCTTAGCATTAGGGGTGTGCATTCTGCGCATTGCTTCAGCCCGATTCATAAAATTATGAATTCGAGTTTCCAAAGACTGAGTTTCATCATACAGCATGGCAAACATTGAGCGCACTTCTTCAGCATCGTATTTGATAAACTCCAACATCATCCGTCGGGGAGTAAAGTGTACAGAAGCTAAAAGATTTGCACTTTTGGCTGTGGCTCTTTCAAACATTGTACTGAAATCATCGACATCCATATCCCAATGATCTTGAAAACATTGAACCGCCTCCCATTTATATTTTTCGTCAGGCCATTTCTTAGGAAGTTCAGCCACATATTGATTCAGAACCTCTTGCATGAGATTTTCTCTGAGCGCTTCAACCAGTTCCTTTCTAAGAGTCCATTCAAAAGTATCAGTAGCGCTTGTCAATTTACGGCCTTTCTCCATAACAACAGGCCAATAAGACTGCTCACCCTTACTGTTCTCTACAATGAATGAACCTAGATAATTAACAATTGACTTACCAAATTGCCAAACAGCATTGTTATAAGTATTCCTGGTATATCCATATTTATTGGCACATTGAGTGCATGTGGCTTTATGCTCAGGCATAAAGTAAAACGACATCAAAGCACGTCGCACCGAGGATGTTGTCAATTTGGGGTTAGCAAGTATCCTCTTCCAATCATTCTTGGTGATCGGTATCTGGCAAAATACCTCTCCCTTGCTGACTTGCTCCTTAATTATTCTCAGTTGTCTATTCATAATTTTCAGCCAAAGTCCGCTATCATATCATACCATCTTGTTCTTCATAAGAGTCTTATCATAATCAGAACTGCCAGTTAAGAAGTGTTTCACTAATGTCCTCGGCAACCTATTCAAGACTATGTGTATGGAGTTCATTATACCTTTTTTATAAGCCTGTTTTGGATTAAGCCTTACTTACTCAATCAGTTGGCATCTCCTAGCCGGAAATCACCAGTTTAAATACACCACTCTCAATCGCCATTATAGCAAAATGTATCCGGCGGTATCTGTCGTTGTTTGCATTCATAGTATAAGTATTTTCAGGTGAAGCTTCTATCTTTTGATTCTTCGTAGGTGTCAATTATCCTTTGCAATTCTGACTCAGATGGTAACATTTCGGCAGCCTTCTTAGCTATACCAAATTTATATTCAGCAACTCCAAGCGGTTGGTTCATTCCACGGAAAGACCATTCTACAACAGTGTTGTCCTTAGATTTACAAATAAGTAGTCCGATTGTAGGATTATCGTCAGGCTGTTTCATCAGTTCATCTACAGCAGAGACATAGAAATTAAGTTTGCCGGCATATTCAGGAATGAATGGAGTAACCTTTAGCTCCACGACAATATATAGTTTTAGTTTTGTATGGTAGAATACCATATCCGGAATGAATGTTTGCCCTCCGGGCATCTTTAACTCCATTTGTCTGCCCACATATGCAAATCCCTGTCCAAGTTCGAGAAGGAAACGGGTGATATTTCCTGCCAGTTCATCTTCAAGCTGCTTTTCGTTAGTGATCTTTTTGTCAATGAATCCAAAATCATAGGGACTTTTCAAAATGTCTTTGGCAAGTCCACTGTATGGCGCGGGCAATTTGTCGTCGAAGTTAGTTATGGCCTTTCCGTGCTTAACATAAAGATCATCATTCATTTCTGCCTCCAACTCCGATCGGCTCCAACCATTTTCTATTGTCTTATCAATATAGAAAAGTGCCTCGGTTACTGAATCGCTGTGGGTGAATATATGTATATGATGTTTCCATGGAACACGACCAAAATCTATCGGCATTTCTAATTCCTCACCAAGTTGGTGAGGAATTTCCTCACCAACTTGGAGACGGTTTATATTTGATTGGTTATAAAAGTTATACCACCGAGTTGCATATCTAATATTAGTTTCCGAAAAACCAGTTTGATTGGGAAATTCTGTTCTCAAGTCAAGACTTAGACAGTCGAAGAATGCACTTCCCCACTTTGCGGCTTGATGTAGGCGCGATATATCCCGTCCCATCTCCCAGTAATACTCCAGCATTGCAGTATTCACCTTGACGGCAGCCTTAATCTGCGACTTTCTATATCGCTCTTTAAGCACACTGAGCAGCTTGGCATATTCCTTGCCACTAACAATACTGTCGCGCTTCACGAAAGCTGGTCTATTATTTTCTTTATTAGCCATGATGATATAATGATTATTGGGGATATTATCAATAGGTTAAACAATACCGAATGGTGGAAGGATCGCGTTGAAACAGGTCAGCCATCTGGTCGGCAGTAAGCCACACAGATTCATTGGCAAGCCGAACCTCAATCTTCGTCTCGCCTCCCTGCGTCTGAAAAAGTATTATCTGTCCGGTATTCACAACATAAATGTGTTATTACATGTATATAAAACTCATTAATGTTAGTAGCATAAAATCATCTGCTGTTATTCTTGTTTTCCTTACGTGCTACCTCGTTTTCACGATGGGTAACCGTGTAGATATTTTTTTCGTAAAACATTTGCCATGTCTTTTCTTTGCAGTCCCTACTTTATTTTCACACACTTGGATAACGAACTTTCTCTTGGGGTTATGTTTGGCAAGAAGGTTTTACATAAACTTTCGACAAGTATTTTATGGCCTTCTCCCATATTTGGACACATTGTAATATCAATAGTTTTCAGTACAGATTCATCCAGGTCTAAGTCAAAGAAGCTAATTTGTGGACATACACCATCTTTAAGAGCACGTTGCAACCAACTATTATATCTTGCATCCCCAACAGAAATGGTTTTAGATTTTGGGAATATGATAAGTGTAAATCTACTTTCTCTCTGAAATGACCATCGAATGTTCTTATAAATACCCCACTTTGAAGTATTAAGTTGATGTATTCCGAACATATTTCTTTCAACAGCTCCTTGCATAGCGAGGTTCACATCATGCACATATTCAACTCTCTTAAAAAAAACGCCATCATTAAAATTTGGTAAAACCCAATAGTCATCTTTTATCACCTTATCTTGAGAAATCGGTTTTTGATGAGGTTTATCTACAGTTAATCTCCCTCCATCAATTATGTCTCCATCTTTATAAATGAATCTTTTGAACATATCCTTCTCAACACCAATCCTAACTCCTATTCCATTATCTGTATACATCTTCCAAAGCGGGATACTTTCTTCAGGATCATCTGTCCAGCATGAAACAAAAGTATAAAGGCCTGGCTTAATTCCAGAACTCTGAGTACTCCCTTCTTCTAAATCATCCACTTGATCCAGACGACTAAATCGAATGGTTTTATTCTTCAATATTAAAGCTAATGTTTCAATATTTGTATAATGATATAATCTCATATTGGTGATTTATCTTGTTATTAGATTTATCTTGTTATTAGGAAGTAAGGATATAAAATTACTAAATATTAAATATCCACCAAATATCCATGTAGTATCTGAAGGCCAACCAAAGCCTGTAACGACTACAAGGACGTTACCAAAGGGTTTCGGCTCTCGCTGTATGTCTTGGCAGAGCCAAGCGGCAAGCCGGTTGCTTTTTCTGTTTACTGACCGGTCACTTTCAGATATGCGTTACTTAGATGCAAAATTAGTAAATTATTCTGAGAATATCGCTACGGCTCAGTTAGAAAATTTGGGCGTAGAGTACTGACTAAAGGGAGTTTGACTATTTATGTTATCCCAAAAGGTCTTTTGAAGATGAGAGCTCTTGTTTAGATGCTCATAGTGCTGATCAAGTATCGAGACAACAATTAAACCATAATTCGGAACCCTATCCACGTAACATCTTGGCGGTTTAGCGA
>CAYZQA010000070.1:0-9208 GCA_964480745.1 uncultured Sangeribacter sp.
AATCCGGAGAACTGCACGGGGTGCTGCTCGTGCGCATGGGTATGTCCGGATGCGTGCATCGAGGTTTACCGGGTAAAAGTGGAGAATTAATCATCTAACCTTGCCGGGCCCGGGAAAGTGGGCCGGCACGGACTAATCCATCAGAAAACACAACACACAATGAAAGAAGAGATAAGACTAATGAAGGGTAATGAGGCGATAGCCCATGCCGCGATCCGCTACGGATGTGACGGCTATTTCGGCTATCCTATCACCCCTCAGTCGGAAGTATTAGAAACGCTTGAGGAGCTGATGCCGTGGGAGACTACGGGGATGGTAGTCCTTCAGGCAGAATCAGAGGTAGCGGCGATCAACATGGTCTATGGAGGCGCTGCAACAGGAAAGGCAGTGATGACGTCATCGTCGTCGCCGGGCGTCTCGCTGAAGCAGGAGGGAATCTCCTATATCGCAGCGGCGTCTCTTCCTGCGCTGATCCTCAACGTCATGCGCGGCGGTCCGGGTCTGGGCACGATCCAGCCCTCACAGGCTGACTACTTCCAGGCCACGAAGGGTGGCGGCCATGGCGACTATCATCTGATTGTCCTGGCTCCGTCGACGGTCCAGGAGATGGTGGACTTTGTCGGCCTCGGGTTTGACCTTGCGTTCAAATATACGAACCCCTGCATGATTTTGGCAGACGGCATCGTAGGCCAGATGATGGAGAAGGTTGTCCTTCCGGAGCAGCGTCCGCGCCGCACGGATGAGGAGATCCGCAAGCAGTGTCCTTGGGCGGCAGATGGCCGCAAGGATGGCCGCAAGCGCAATGTTATCACCTCGCTTGAGCTCGAATCCTCACGCATGGAGGAGATCAACCACATGCTCCAGGCGCGTTACCGCGAGATCGAGAAGAACGAGGCACGCTGGGAAGAGATTGATGTCGAAGGGGCAGATTATCTGATTGTGGCGTTCGGCTCGATCGCCCGCATCAGCGACAAGGCCCGCGAACTGGCAGCAGAAGAAGGGATCAAGGTCGGCATCATCCGTCCGATTACGCTCTGGCCGTTCCCGACGGAGGCAGTCCGGAAGGCAGCGGAAGGGAAGAAGGGAATCCTCGTGGTCGAGCTTAACGCCGGCCAGATGATCGAGGATGTTCGTCTGGCAGTCCATGACTCGCTTCCTGTCGAGCACTTCGGACGTCTGGGCGGCATCATCCCGAGCCCGGATGAGGTTGTCGAAGCCCTTAAAGAGAAACTCATCAAATAAACCTTTTTAACAGCAAGCTCAATGGAATTAGAAGAAATAATCAGAGAAGAGAATAAGGTTTATTGCAAGCCTGAGCTTCTGGAGGAAGTGCATATGCATTACTGTCCGGGCTGTTCGCACGGCGTGATCCATAAGATCCTGGCGGAAGTGATAGCCGAGATGGGATTGACGGACCGTACGGTCGGTGTATCGCCCGTAGGCTGCGCGGTATTTGCATACAACTATATAGATGTCGACTGGATTGAGGCGGCTCATGGACGCGCTCCGGCAGTAGCGACTGCTGCATCACGTCTCTGGCCGGAGAATGTCGTGTTCACTTATCAGGGAGACGGCGATATGTCGGCCATCGGTACGGCGGAATCGATCCACGCTGCGAACCGCGGCGAGAACATCGTCATGATATTCGTCAACAACGCGATCTACGGCATGACGGGAGGCCAGATGGCCCCGACGACGCTTGTAGGCCAGAAGACGGCGACGACGCCTTACGGACGTCGGATCGACCTGAACGGTCATCCGCTTGAGATCACGAACCTGATGGCGATCCTTGACGGAACGTGCTATGTGACGCGTCAGTCGGTGCATACTCCTGCGAGTGTGCGCAAGACGAAGGCTGCGATCAAGAAAGCGTTCGAGAACGCGATTGCGAAGCGAGGCACGTCGGTTGTCGAAGTAGTTGCGACCTGCAACTCGGGCTGGAAGATGAGTCCGGAAGCGTCCAACAAGTGGATGGAAGAGAACATGTTCCCGAAATATCCTCTCGGCGACCTGAAGAACGTCTAATACCAAAAAACCAGAAAAAAGATGAAAGAAGAAATAATCATAGCGGGCTTTGGCGGCCAGGGCGTTCTGTCGATGGGCAAGATCCTTGCCTATTCGGGACTGATGGACGACAAGGAGGTAACGTGGATGCCGTCTTACGGCCCGGAGCAGCGCGGCGGTACGGCGAATGTGACCGTGATCCTGTCGGATTCTAAGATTTCGTCGCCGGTCCTTGACAAGTATGATATTGTTGTAGCGCTCAACCAGCAGAGTCTTGACAAGTTTGCGCCGAAGGTGAAGCCCGGCGGGACGCTGATTTACGATACGAACGGTATCCATAACCGTCCGACTCGGGAGGATATCAAGATCTATCCGATCGATGCGATGGAGGCTACTCTTGAGATCGGGAATTCTAAGGCTTACAATATGGTGGTTATGGGTGCGCTGCTGAAGGCGATGGATTACAAGCTTCCGATGGAGAATGTGATCAAGGGCCTGAAGAAGTCGCTGCCGGAGCGTCATCATAAGCTGATCCCGCTGAATGAGAAAGCGATCGAGAAGGGGGCGTCGTTGATTTGATGCGGCCTCGCAGGGATTAAATAAAAAAGGCTCCGAAGGGAGCCTTTTTTATTTTTAAATTATTTTTGGTTTTAATCCGCGGGCCGCGAGGGCCCGCGGTTAACCGTGGTTGAGCCCCTCCGGGGCTCGGATGGACGCGATATATCGCGTCCCTACTGCGGCAGGTAATTTTTTTTCTGGACGCGATATATCGCGTCCCTACTGGCGGGGGGTTAGAACCAGGCGGCGAAGGAGAGGCCTGCGCCTCGGTTGGCGGCGTCGTAGTAGGGGAGGGCGGTCATTAGGGTTGATTGCGCTCTGCGGGGCTTTATGGGCGCGAGAGGGCTATCTTTTCCGGGGCCTGTGAGGGTTTGGCCGGTTGCGAAGTCTTCTTGTTCGGGATTGGGCGTGATTCTTTCGCGTTCGCGGTCGCGTTTTAGGAGTTTCCTTTCGAGGGGAAGGAGCCAGTAGGCCGCACGGGCGGCGAGGATACCGATCCCGGCTCCGGCGAGGATGTCGTTTATCCAGTGGCGGTTGTTGTACATGCGCATGAAGCCGACTGTCGTGGCTACGGCGTATCCGGCGATTCCGACGTAGTTGCCGTAGCAGATCCGCATCAGCTCGGCGCCTGTAAAGGCCGTGGCGCTGTGGCCGGAGGGGAAGGAATTGCGCGTGGTGTCGTCGGGGCGCATTTCGCGGACGGAGTATTTGACCGTGTTGCAGACGACGGCCATCATGAGATAGGCGGTTGTTCCGGCAAGTAGGCGGTCGATGAAATCGTAGCGGGAGGGGACGCGGCAGACGCCGAGGCCGAGGTATAGGGCCGGGGTGACGTATTGGATGTAGTCGTCGAAGTGGAGGTAATGACCGCCACGCATCTTGGCGAAGTCGGCGCGAATACCTTTCTTGAGGCCCTGGAAGCAGCTGACGCCTACGGATCCTACGGCGATTAGGGCCGTGGGGGCGATTAGCTGGTTGGGGCGGAAGGCGTAGTTGGGAGCCCGAAAGGGCTCCAGACAATCGGAGGACTCGGAATTTTCGGGATTTATCGAGATTAATCGGGAATTATCGAGAGAATCGAGAATTTCGGGGGATTCGGGAATTTCGCGAGAATCGCGAGGAGCGCGAAAATCGCGATTATCTCGGGATGGGGATTGGGCCTGAGCGGTTAGGAGGGTTGCTATAAGGAGGAGGAGGGTCAGGGCGAATTTCTTGGGGGTCATAGGAGGCGGAAGGATTTGCGGTGGAGGGGGGTTGGGCCGAGTTGGGAGATTGCCTGGCGGTGGGCTTTTGTGGGGTAGCCTTTGTTGATTTCCCAGGCGTAGCCGGGGTATTGGCGGGCGTATTCCTCCATGAGATGGTCGCGGTGGGTTTTGGCGAGGATGGAGGCGGCGGCGATTGAGAGGAATGTGGCGTCGCCTTTGACGACTGTGCGGTGTGGGATTTCGATTTGTCGCTCGGGGTCGATGTAGGGGCGGAACCGGTTGCCGTCGACGAGGATGTGGCGGGGCCGGACAGCAAGCCGGTCGAGGGCGCGTTGCATCCCTTCAATTGAGGCGTTGAGGATGTTAATTCGGTCGATTTCCTCGGCGTCTACCATGACGACGGCCCAAGCGAGGGCGTTTTCCTCAATTATTTGGCGCAGGCTTTCGCGCTTCGCGGCGGAGAGCTGTTTGGAGTCGTTGAGGCCGGGGTCTTGGAAATCGGGCGGGAGGATGACGGCGGCGCAGGCCACGGGGCCGCATAGGCAACCGCGACCGGCCTCGTCGCAACCGGCTTCGGGGCAATCGGGAATCAGGAAAGGGCGTAACATTTTAGAGAAAACGGCGAAAGCCGTAGAAGTCAATAGTCGCGGGCGATGATGAAGGAGAAAATCTCGCGGAAAGCGTCGCGCGCGGGGGAGGAGGGATAACGGAGAATGATCTCGTCGGCCTCACGCTGCATGGCGAGCATTTTGTCGCGGGCGTATTCTATTCCGCCGTTGCGACGGGCGAAGTCAATGAGGGAGTCGATTTCAGGGGTTGTGAGGTCGCCGCGCTTGAGGAGGTCGAGCATTGGGGCGGCTTCGTCGGCAGGGGCGACGCGGAGGGCATGGATGAGAGGGAGTGTCACTTTTCCTTCGCGGAGGTCGTTGCCTGTCGGTTTACCGATTTTTGGGTCGGGGAAGTAGTCGAAGATGTCGTCGCGGATCTGGAAGCAGAGGCCGAGGAGCTCGGCGTAGCGGATGAGAGGGGCTGAGGCTTCGGCCGGGGCATCGACTGTGTCGGCGCCCATTCGGACGCAGTTCATGAAGAGGGAGGCAGTTTTCTGGCGGATCATCCGGAAATAGGAGGCTTCCTCGAACTCGTGGCCACGGGCGTTGTCGAGTTGGTCGATTTCGCCGATTGAGAGTTCCTTGCCGAGGTCGGAGAGGGCGGCGACGACGGAGATACGGCCTGTGCGGATACCGGCTGCGAGGGCGTTGGAGACGAAGAAATCTCCGACGAGGACAGCGATGTGGTTGCCCATCCGGGCGTTGATTGTGTCGACGCCACGGCGGAGGAGAGTTTCGTCGACGATGTCGTCGTGGATGAGGGAGGCGTTATGGAGCATTTCGAGGGAGGCACCGGCGTAGAGGACAGCATCGGAGATTTCGCCGAACATTTTTGCGCTGAGGAGCACGAGGATGGGGCGGATCTGCTTTCCTTTTACCTGGAGGTAGCGGGTGACGATGTCGTTCATCAGCCGGTTTGGGGTGTGGAGGGAATCGGCGATGATGCGGTTCATCTCCTTAAGCTCCGGCCCGAGGGCCTGCTGTATGTTTGCTAACTCCTTCATCAGGGAGCAAAATTAATAATTTTTGCGGATTTAGGGAAATTTATTTTGTTTGGAGCGGAGTTGGGAGCCCGTCAGGGCTCCGCGCAATGGACGCGATATATCGCGTCCCTACTGCGGCATATTAGATTATTGGGAATAAACATTGGGGGAGGGCGGGGCGTTATGATTTTAGAATCCTTTTACAGGTTTTAACTTTTAATGTTGCTGGATATGAAGCCTGATTCCACCTCTATATCATCATCTTCTATTAAATCGACCTCTCAGGAAGCTAATTCCGATACTATCAAGCAGCCTTCACCGGCTCCCCGGGGGAGGAAGCCTCTGTGGCGGCGTGTTCTGGTCGGCTTCGCTTGGGGGATCGGCGGGCTGTTGGCTTTGCTGGTCATTGTCATCGCCGGGGCTACGTTCTGGCTGACTCCGGAGCGGCTGACGGAGATTGTGAACCGTGAGGGGTCGAAGCTGATGAATGCGGATGTCAGGGCGCAGAATGTGAGATGGACGTTCTGGAGTTCGTTTCCGCGCGTGACGCTTCAGTTGGATTCGCTTTATCTGCGTAGCCGGAATTTTGACTCCATATCTCCCTCGCTGCGCGCGGAATTGCCTGAGAATGCCGATTTTCTGCTGTCGGCGGGCGCGACGCGCGGAGGACTGAATGTGCATGACCTCGTGGCGGGTCGGATTGTGCTGCATGATGTGGAGACAGAGAGGGTGAATGTGAACCTCGTAGTGGCCACTGACTCGCTGAACAATTACAATATTCTGCAGACGAGCGAGAGTTCGGATGTGCCTCGGTTCGGGGCCAACAGCGTGGAGCTGAAGAATGGGGGCAAGATAGATTTTGTCAGTTTGCCGGATACTACCCGGGCGTCTGTCAGGGTTGCGGGGGTTTTGGCTGAGAAATTTAAGGGCCGATTTTCGGAGAACTCGGAGAACTCGGAGAACTCGGAGGGCTTGGGGGTTACAAACCCCCAAGGGCTGAACAAGGGCCTGGGGGTTACAAACCCCCAGGGACTGAACTCGGAGAACTCGGAGGGCCTGGGGGTTACAAACCCCCAGGGACTGAAAAATAATAAACGGGAGGACTCGGAATTTGCGCGGAATTCTTACCGGGTGAAAGTCTGGGGGGATGTGTCGGCGAATGTGGACAGTCTGGATGTTCTTGCGGGATTTCCTTTCGGGCTGGATGGGGTTGTCGGGTTTGCGTGGAAGCCGTTCCGCGTGAGGACGTCCGATTTTGGCGTTAAATTGGGGAATACTAATGGATTGCTGACACTGAGTGCAAATCTTTCCGGAGACGGGGAGATCGAGCGTCTTCAATATAAGTTGCCGGATTTCAGCGTCAATGAGCTTCTGCGCTACTTCCCGTTCCTCGGCGGGACAATCCCGGAGGGGTTTGACGGGGACTTGCGCGTGGAGGCGACGGCGCGTCTGACAAGCCCGCTGCGATTCTCCTCGACAGCGCTTCCTTCGGGAATCGTGGAGGCGTCGGTGTTGCCCGGGGAGATAGGATATGAATTCGAGGGAAAGAATTACCGACTGAGCCATAGCCGGATCGAGGGGGAACTTGTTTTCAACGGCGAGAAGCCGGAGGCATCGAGCGTCAGCGTCACCCCTTTCACGCTGGCGACTTTCAACGGCAGCGACCGGGACGAGTTGCTGATTGGGGCAGAAATCGAGAATCTGCTCGGGGATGCTGTCGTGACGGCGCGTGCGGACGGCTCGGCCAGTTTGGGGAGCCTGACGCATATCCTGCCGCGGGCGGGGGCCTACGACATCGAAGGGCGCGGGGAATTCGCGACGACCTTGCGCTTCAATCTTGCGGACGCGGCCAACGGACGGCTTGACATGATCAAGGCCGGCGGGGAGGCGCGTCTGACGGGCTTGAGCGGGCGCGAGCCACAGAGCGGCCTTAAGGGGACCTTGGAAGAGCTTAAGATAGCCTTCAACGAACAGAGCAGGGAGCTGAGCTCGACATATATCGGGCGGTCGCTGCTTGAGTTCGCGGCGTCGGCGAGCAATCTGCGCGTGAACGGGCGCGGACTGCGGGCCGACTTAGGCTCGCTGACAGCAAAGACACGCCTGAAGACGGAGGGGGGCGACTCCCTTCAGCGTCTTCTGACGGCCCTTCCGATAGGGCTTGACCTGGAGGCGGGGAAATTCCATGTTGAGCTTCCGCGCGACACGATGAGCGGACATGTCGGGGATATCCGCATGACGGCGGATTTACTTGCTCATCCGACGAAGGGGACGGCAAGGGAGATCCGCGGTCGCGTCACGGGAAGGGACATCGACATGCATGGGGGCAAATCGATGGCCGAATTGGGCGATATGCTGCTGACAATCGATCTGAAGCAGCTTTCAGCGCCTCGGAAGATGGCTGATTACAAGATGCCCACCGAATGGACCTCAGACGCGGAGGGGCGTCGGATATCGAGCCATACGCCGGCGTTTTTGCAGGTGGAGGTTCCGGCCGGAATCCGGCGCGTTCTGGAGACATGGCGCGGGCAGCTGCGGCTTCAGGTGGCGGAAGGCTGGGGTTCGGCACCGGTGTTCCCGGTGAAGACCCGCGTGAATGACCTTGACCTCGCTGTGACGTTCGACTCTGTGGAGCTGAGGAGTCTGCATCTCGATGCGCTCGACACGCGGGTGAAGGTGAAGGGCGGGGTGACGAATATCCGTCAGTTCCTTCTGTCGCGCACTCCGGCGCCCCTGAATGCACGATTGGACGTTGTGATGGACACTATCCAGCTGAACCGTCTTTGCGCGGCTTACGAGCATGGACAGGTGGTCACGAAGGGTCCGGAGGCGGCTGTGCTGATGCCGAAGTCATATTACTTCACTCCGGAGGATACGATCGCGATGCTTCTGCCCCGGAATATCCGGGCTGCCGTGACGGCTTCTGCGATGGAGTCGAAATATACGAATCTCTATCTGTATGACTTGGCGGCGCAGGTTCTGCTTGCGGATGGGCGCGTGGAGGCAAAGGATGTGAAGGCGAGGGCGGCGTTCGGCCACCTCTGGCTGGATTATCTGTTCGACACGTCGGATATCGACAAGTTGGAGATGGCCCTGGATGCGCGGTTGTGGGATGTGGATGTGGTCCAGTTCTTCAGCAAGTTCCATACGCTGTCGCTGATGATTCCGGGGTCGCATGATTTTTCGGGGAATTTGGGGATATCGGCGAAGGCGCATTTCAATGCGTTCCCGAATATGTATCTTGATTTCCCGTCGATCTGGGCGGATGTCCATGTTGCTGGCAGGGATCTGGCGATCGACCAGCCGAAGAAGTATGAGCGGCTGACGAAGTTTCTGATGCTGACGGATAACAGCACGCTGAACATACCGGTTCTGAATGCTCATCTGTCGGTCCATGACAATCTGATGGAGCTTTACCCGATGTCGCTGACGCTTGGGCATTACGATCTGTCGCTTGCGGGGCTGAATAATTTCTCAGGCGGGATGTATTATCATATCGGGGTTGACAAGTCGCCACTACACCTGCCGTTCGGGATCAATCTGAAGGGGACGTTCAGCCATCCGAAGGTGAGGTTCGGCGGTGCGCATTGGAAGCCGGAGAATGCTCGGGAGGTTGAGAATACGGTGAGCGATTCTTTGCAGGTCAATATGCTTCTGGAGACGAAGTATTTTATCCGGGAGATGATCCACAAGGCGGCTATGGCGGATTCGCTTGGGAACAATCATTATACTTACTAAATAAGAAAGGCCCCGATGTCGGGGCCTTTCTTATTTTTATAATTTTTTGTTTAGTTTGGCATCCGCGGGCCGCAAGGGCCCGCGGTTAACCGTGGTTGAGCCCCTCCGGGGCTCT
>CAYZQA010000071.1:0-5114 GCA_964480745.1 uncultured Sangeribacter sp.
TTTTGATTACCTTTGCAAATATAGCAATTTTCAATGAATATCGTAATCATAAATAAGAGCGATTCGACCGGAGGCGCCGCCGTCGTCAGCCGCCGCCTGATGGAGGCCCTGCGCCGCGCAGGCGTCGACGCCCGGATGCTCGTCGCCGAAAAACACCTCGATTCCCCTTTCGTCGAACTCGCCGCCTCCCGATCCCTCCTGCGGAAATCATTCCTCGCCGAACGCCTGAAAATATTCATGGCCAACGGCATGGACCGTGAGACCCTCTTCAAGATCGACACGGCCTCCGATGGAGTTCCACTCTGGAGAAACCGCTATGTCCGCGAAGCCGACATCATCTGTCTCAACTGGGTCAACCAGGGCCTCCTTTCCCTTGACGGTCTTGAAAAGATTCTCCGTCTCGGGAAGCCGGTCGTCTGGACAATGCATGACATGTGGAATTTCACAGGCATCTGCCATCACGCCGGCCAATGCACGCGCTTCCGCGACCATTGCGGCCTCTGCCCTCTCCTCGGACAGAAAGCTGCCCCGGACGACCTCTCCGCCCGCACTTGGAAAAACAAATCGAAAGTCTACGCCGATGCCCGCCCCCGGATTGCTTTCGTCGCCGTCAGCAATTGGCTTGCGTCGCGGGCCCGCGAATCCTCACTTCTCCGCGACGCCGACCTCAGCGTCATCCCCAACGCCTTCCCGTTTCCGGATAGCCATCCCTCTCCCCGTCATCCCGACGGCAAGTTCCGCATCGCCTTCGGCGCCGCCCGGCTCGACGACCCCGTCAAGGGGCTCCCAATTCTCGTGAAAGCAACCCAAGTCCTTGCCGACCGCTTCCCCGACATAGCGGCCCGCTCCGAGCTCGTGGCCTTCGGATCGGTCAAGGATCCCGATGCCCTTTCCGGCTTCGGAATCCCCTTCCGCCATCTCGGGCAGCTCCATGGCCATGACGCCGTCAGAAAGGTATATGAAGATTGTGATGCCGTCGTCTCCTCCTCCCTCTACGAGACCCTTCCCGGAACGCTGGTCGAAGGCCAGGCCTACGGCTGCATCCCCGTCAGCTTCGACCGCGGAGGACAGTCCGACATAGTCAGCCATCTCTCAACAGGCTATATCGCCCGCTGGGACGACAATCCCGACATAGCGGCCGCAAACCTTGCCGAAGGTCTCGCCTGGGCAGCCGGCTGCGACCCGAAGGAAATCGTTCCCCGAATGGACCGCTCCGCCCGCGAAGCTTTCGCCGAAGATATTGTCGCCAACCGTTACATCAGCCTCTTCGAGCGGCTGCTGGCCGACCGCAAAGACCCCCGGGAGCTCTGAAATTTTAATGAGATTAGACCGAGACTTCCCCTTTGATCGCCGGCCAGGGTTCATACCCTTCCAGACGGAAGTCGTCATAACCGAAGTCGAATATCGACCGGACCTTCGGATTAAGTTCCATCCTCGGCAACGCCCGGGGCTCACGGCTCAGCTGAAGCTCGACCTGCGGGAGATGGTTCAGATAGATATGCGCATCCCCTATCGTATGGATGAAATCGCCCGGCTGAAGGTCGCAGACCTGCGCCATCATCTGCGTCAGCAGAGCATACGAGGCGATGTTGAACGGGATGCCAAGAAACGTGTCCCCGCTCCGCTGATATAGCTGGCAGGAAAGTTTCCCGTCGGCCACATAGAATTGGAAAAACGCATGGCATGGCGGAAGGTTCATCCTCCCCAGATCGGCCACATTCCACGAACTGACTATTATCCGCCGCGAATCCGGATTCTCCTTGATATCCTTGACCGCCTGCGATATCTGGTCGATCGATCCTCCGTCATAGTCCGGCCACGACCTCCATTGATAGCCATAGATATGTCCTAAGTCGCCATCCGGATCGGCCCATTCGTTCCAGATCCTGACCCCGTTTTCCTGAAGGTAACGGACATTCGTATCCCCCTTTAGGAACCATAACAGTTCATGGATAATGCTCTTGAGATGGACCTTCTTTGTCGTCACAAGCGGAAATCCTTCCGAGAGGTCGAACCGCATCTGGCGCCCGAAGACGGAAATCGTCCCCGTCCCGGTCCGGTCATGTTTGCGCGTCCCGTTTTCAAGGATGTCGCGCAGCAGGTCCTGATATTGTTTCATGCTTTCTTGACTTTTCTGAATAATGGCGTGAGGGGCATGTTGGGGTTGATCTGGAAATGGATTGCCTCCCTCGGGCATTCCGCCGCGCAGTCCAGACAGCGGACACACCGCGTGTTGTCGATCTCCTTCTCCCGCGACAGGATGCATTCCGCCCGGCAGACCTCCTCGCATTTGCCGCACGCATCGCATGCGTCCCGGTCGATCTCAAGATGATAGACCGACCTTTCGCTGATCAGCCCCATCCCGGCCCCCAAGGGGCAGATCCGCGTGCAGAAGAATCGTCCCCGCCAGACCGATAGGGCAGCGATCACCACAAGGCTGACTATCCCCGCGCATATCCCTATGACAGCCCCGAAGCCATAGGCTCCCCAGGCCGTCCGGGCAAGCGAGGGATTGACCGTCGAGGAAATGTTCCTCATTATGTTCCAGGGCTCGATCAGAAGAGGAATGACCCCGATCCCGAGCACAAGGCAGAGAAGATAGACAACCAGCACATGCTGCCCCGACCGCGATGCCGCCCGGTATCGGTAAGTCCGTTCCCGGCCGAGCCGCCGCGATATCCGGCGTCCGCCACGGGCAAACAGGTCGCTAAGCGTCCCGACCGGACAGACACACGAGCAATAGACCCTCCCGAACAGAAACGTCATCAGGAGCCACACGATTGCGGCTCCTGACGTTGCGGCCAAGGCCGACAGGATGATCTGAAGTTTCCACGCCGCGCGCGCCATAGGATGGATCTGCGGCCCTATCATCAGACAGGCCGCCGAGGCCAACAGGAAGAGTATGGCCATCAGGATCCGTATGGCGCGGAGCTGTTTCAACGACGGTTGTTTTTCTGCTGGCGCTGCTGTTCGCGCAGCATCGCCTGCTGCTGTTTCTGCATTTCTTCAAGGCGTGCCATGAAGCCCGATTTCTTCTTCGGCTTCTTCGCGGCCTCCGCCATCTTTTTCTTGACGTCCTCTTCCTTGATGATGAAGCGGAACGCGTAGGTCTGGATGATCGTGATCAGCAGCGACAGGAAGTAATAGTATGAAAGGCCCGCCGCATAGTTGTTGAAGAAGATCATGAAGAAGACCGGCATCAGATACATCATCCATTTCATCCCCGGCATCGCGTTGCTCTGGTTCTGCGTGTTGAGGTAAGTGTAGATGATGTTGGTCGCCGTCATCAGAAGACAGAACAGCGAGATATGGTTGCCGAAATACTGCGTGACCAAGGGAATGTTGCCCGTCCAAGATATGATCGCGTCCGGCGCCGAGAGGTCGTGCGCCCAGAGGAAGCTCTGGCCGCGCAGCTCGATCGCCGAGGGGAAGAAGGAGAACATCGCGAACAGGATCGGCATCTGCAGAAGCATTGGCAAGCAGCCCGACATCGGGTTGGCCCCGGCCTTCGAGTAAAGAGCCATCGTCTTCTGCTGGCGAGTCAGCGCATTCTCCTGGCCGGGATATTTCTCATTGATCGCCGCAACTTCCGGAGCCAGCACGCGCATGACGGCCTGGCTCTTGTAGCTCTTGTAGGTCAGCGGGAACAGTATGAGCTTGATGAAGATCGTCAGCAGCAGGATGATGATACCGTAGTTGCTGATGAAACGTCCCAGGAAGCTGAACACCGGGATGATGATTCCCGTGTTGATCCAGCGGAAGATGCTCCATCCGAGCGGGATGAGCTTTGTCAGGTTCAGGTCTTCGTCCGCAACGATCCGGTCTTCAAGCCGAGAGAGAAGCGGATAGAGGTTCGGACCCAGGAAGAGTGTGAAACTTGCCGGCGCCGCCGCGTTCCAGTCGTAGTCGTTGACTGTCGCTTCGGCCTGCATGCTTTTCAGATAGTCCGACCCTTTGAGCACATCCGAACTGAAGTCGGCATTGTTGAACGGACGGTCGGCGATCATCACGCTGCTGAAGAACTGGTTCTTGAAGCCGATCCAGCGGATCTTCGATTTCCTTTCCTCGGTGTCGTTCTTGGCCTCCGAGAGATGCTCGACCGAACCTCCTGCATATTTGTAATAGAGCCCCGAATTGCGTTCCTCGAACATGCGGCCCTGCTCCTGGCGGTGGAGGTCCTGCGTCCAGCTGAACCCGAGGTTGCGATTGTTCGACTGCGCGATCTGCGCCATGTTTTTCTGGACAATGCGCATCTTGACCAGATAGCTCTCCCCTTTCGGAAGCGTGTATTCGATTCCCCAATAGGCATCCTCCGCCAGCTGGAGAGCCATTAGGACTGTCGAGTCGTTCAGTTGCTTCGGCGTGAAGTAGAGTTCGGCGGTCTCGACAGCCTGCGGAAGCGGAATCTGGAAATTGAACGTGTTCTTGTCTCCTTCGAAAAGGACAACCTTATGCTTCACCTTTTTCGTCTCGTCGGCCGAATATTCCGTGTCATATTTCTTCAGCTCGGCTTTCTTTATCGATCCGGAGTGGGAGTTGAGCGTTAGGGCCAGAACATCATTCTCCAGCGTGAGTTCCTTTTCATCGCCGTAAAGGAATTGGGCAAAACGCCCATATTTCCCAAGCGAAAGGGAAGCCTGGCGGACAGTCTCGATTGCCTTCCGCTGCTCGGCGGCGGTCATCGCCTCCGTGTTGCCGGCCGCGATGTCAGCCCATTGCAATTGACGGCCCTCGACCGTTACAGTTCCGGAAATCCGGTCGCCGTTCAACGTCAGGTTGATACCGTTCTGGTTGAGCGTGTAGACGCGTGCGCTGTCGCCGCTCAGCGTCAGCTTCCCGTTCTCCACGATATTCTTCACGAGCCATTCCCGGTCGGTGGCCGACAGAGAGTCAAGCCCTGTCGCCACGGGCGTTTCGGTCACAACCTCCGGGCTCGCCCCCTCATTGTCAGGAGCTTGCTCCTTCGGCGACAGCCACATGAAGAGCGCGAACACCGCGATCATCATCAGCAGACCGTTGAGTGTATTCTTATCCATTGTTGTTTAGTGAAATTTCAGCCTTTGAACTCGCAAAGTTAGTCAGAATTCCCCAATTCCCCAATAACATTTCCCGAA
>CAYZQA010000071.1:5214-9201 GCA_964480745.1 uncultured Sangeribacter sp.
GCGGCCTCCAAAATGGAAGCCGCCCCTTTATTTTTCAAGATGCGCGTTTAAAACATTTTAGTCGTCTTCACCCGGCCATCGCCGTAGACGTCCCGACGGATGCTGACGCCTCCCTCCGGACCAGATACACGGCGCCCGCCGAGGTCGTACCATTCCGTGCGGACCACCGACGCATCCATGACGCCGCCGACTCCGCCTTCAATAATATTCCCATCTTTGTCGATCGTCACGATCGGGCTTTCTCCGCGGTTGTTGCCCTCGATGCAGACCGCCCGGACGCCGACCGTCTCTATCTCCATTGCCTTCAACGCAATCCCATGGAACGTCCCCTCTGCAAAGATGTCATTCCCCACGTTGAGGAACACCGGGATGTCCGTCAGTTCCGTGTAGCCCTCGTCCGCCAGCTCCGGATAATCCTCGGCCGTCAGCTTGTAAGGCTCCCCGTTGATAAAGAGGTTGTAATAGATGCTCTCGTCGCGTAGCATCTGCCCTTCCGCATTGTCGCCGAATATATCGAACTCGAAGGAGTAGCTGTAGTCCGGATCGATGTAGGAGATGTCCTCCAGGGCAATGATCTCCGGAGCTATCGGCGCGTAGTCCGTGATCTTCCCTTGCGAATAGATGCGGTCGATCGCGTAGTAGTCGCAGGGATATGTCTGCGTGTTGCCGAAGTTGTAGATGAAGTAAACATAATCATACCCCTCCGGGATCACAGGGGTGAAGACGTTAGTCTCCGGATCATAATTGAGCACAACCGGCTCCTCCATGATGTCGAAGGCGATGACGTTGCATTCCCAGAAGTCATCATAATATTCATACCCCTTGCCCGTCATCATGAAGATATAGTGGTTGAAGAAGTCGCCCATCAGCTGGTCGGTCTCGACGGTCAGCGTGTTGTTCTCCCGGTCGAATTTTCCCTTGATGGCGGAAGGATTGAAATTCGGGTTGAGACCCTTCATATAGACATCATCGCCATCATATGCAATCCCGAGCGGACGCAGGATAGTATGGCCCCAGCCGTTGAGCTCGTCGGCAAGGATATAGGAATAATCCCAGTCAAGCCCTTCGGGAACTTCCACGGGCGTGGCCGAGAAAGGCTCCAGCGTCATGTACATCTCGCCGTAATACTGCCACAGATCGTCGTACGTGACCCCGATCATGTAGTCGCCTTCCATGGTATAGCTCCCGTCTTCATTCTTTACAAACAGGACGCTACGCTCCTCCGCCGGGAAGAAACCTTCCTCGATGTCTTCCGGATCCCAGGGATTGACAACCTCCGTCCATTCGAGCAGGTCGAAGTAGATATCCATCGGCTCCTCGCCTTCCTCGTCGATCTGCATGAACGGCTGCGGGAAAGTCATCTCGATTCCTTCTTCTGTGACGGTCCCCTTGATGTAGACTCCCGCATCGAGCATAACGATCGGATTCTTGAGATAGAATTCCCCGTCATCGGTGAAGACTCCCTCGTATGCAACTCCGAAGGCCTCATCCATGTTGATTTCGCCGTAGTCGAGATAGAAGCTCTGCGACGTTCCCATCATCATCGTCACCTCCCCGGCCGGAGACTCCGTGATGGCCCCGAAGTCATTCGTCCCGGCGGCGCGGGCCTTGCGCAGGTCAAGGGCGCGGGAGGCTGCCTTCCCGTAGCTTTTGGTGGTCCTTACCGTTCCGCCTTTCTCCAGCGGATTAATCTTTTCTCCGGCTTTAACCGTGATCGCATTCCCGGCCGACACTCCCAATGCGGCCAGACAAACAGTCAGTAACAGTCGTTTCATAAGCAATAAGATTTATTCAGAAAATAATTCAGCATCTCCCGGCAGCTGAAAAAATGGTTCCAGTTGCCAATGCGCAAATATAATCTGAATTAACCAATTAAAACTTAATCTACTTTAAGAAGTGATTCCCCGCCGCCAGGCCCCTCAGTAGGGATGCGATAAATCGCGTCCTTGAGCCCAACAGGGCTCAATCTTTTTGTAGAAGCCCCAAGCTTCAGCGCAGGGGGCGCTTCCCTTTCAGGACCTCCCTTTTCAGGACGCTGAAATATTCCGATGTTATCCCAAGATAGGAGGCAAGGATCTTCTGCGGCACTTTCTCCAGGATCATCGGGCGGCATGCTGCCAGCGCGATGAAGCGGTCTTTCGCCGTCCCGTTGTGGATCGTGGAGTTCTTCCGCTCATGGCTGTAGAGCTCTCCGTAGGCATAGCTGAGCATATACAGAGCCAGCGAATGATCCTCTCTCACTGCCTCCCAGAACGCCTGCTCCGGAATCCGGACTATCGTCGACGCGCAGCAGGTCTCGACCTGATAATGCGACGGCTCATGCATGACGAAGGAGTGTTTCGACGCGAATATCGTCCCCGGCATTCCGAAGCCGAATGTCCGCTCTTTCCCCTTGTCGTAATCCCAGACGCGGATGATCCCGTCCTTGACGATGATCGTGTCGGCGCATATTCGTCCGGCCTCGATCAGCACCTCCTTCCCCTGCACGCGAAGCCATTCCCCCTCCTCGAGGAGCCTGTCAAGGCCCGGGCCCGTCGGCAGGAAACCCGTTTCTTCTTTCAGCAGCCCTTTGAGCTCTTCTATTTCCCCCCGGTCGGGGAGGATGGTGCGTTCTTCCATTGTTATCAATTTATTAGCAATCCGGCCTCACCCTTTCTCCTCGCCGTAGGCGATCGCTGCCTTCACAAACGAGAGGAAGATCGGATTCGGCGACAGGACCGTGCTCCGGTATTCAGGATGGTATTGCGTCCCGATAAACCAGCGCTTCTCCGGCAACTCGACAACCTCCACAAGCCCCGTCTCCGGGTTTGTGCCCGTGCATTTCATCCCCCCTGCCTCGAAGGCTTCGCGGTAGTCGTTGTTGAATTCAAAGCGATGGCGATGGCGTTCGCTGACCTTCTCCGCTCCGTAGGCCTGCGCTGCCCGCGACCCCGGACGCAGCTCGCATTCATAAGCCCCTAAGCGCATAGTTCCCCCGAGGTTAGAGATGCTTTTCTGCTCTTCCATCAGGTCGATCACATTGTGGGGCGTCTTCGTGTCCATCTCCGTCGAGTTGGCCCCTTCGAGACCCAACACGTTACGCGCATATTCGATGACCATGCACTGCATCCCCAGGCAGATGCCGAACGTCGGCAGGTCATGCTCTCTTGCATACCGCAACGCCACAAATTTCCCCTCTATGCCGCGCTGGCCGAAGCCCGGGGCAATCACAACCCCGTCTATATCCTTCAGCTTTTCTTCCACATTCTCTTCCGTCAGCTTCTCGGAATGGATGTAGATGATGTCAACCTTATGGTCAAGCCAGGTCGCTGCCTGCATCAGGCTTTCGTTGATCGATTTATAGGCGTCCTGAAGCTCCACATATTTCCCGACAAGACCGATCCGGACCGTCTTCTCCGCGCCGTGAAGTTTTTCCAAGAACGTTTTCCAGCGGCCAAGGTCCGGCTCGGGGCCGATTTCCTCGACCCCCGTCAGACGCAGGACAAGGTCGTCGAGGTGCTGCTCATGCATCCTGAGCGGCACTTCATATATCGTCTTCTGGTCAAGGCTCTCGATCACAGCCTCCGGGGCTACGTTGCAGAACTGTCCGACCTTCCTACGCATCGCCGCCGGAAGTTCCTTTTCCGTCCTCAACACGAGGATGTCGGGCTGGATTCCGACCGACTGCAGCTGCTTGACAGAGTGTTGCGTCGGTTTCGTCTTTAGCTCTTTTGCGGCTTTCAGGTAAGGGACGTATGTCAGATGGACAAACAGAGCGTTGCGTCCCATCTCCCATTTCAGCTGGCGGACGGCCTCAAGGAAGGGCGTCGATTCGATGTCGCCGACCGTCCCCCCGATTTCCGTGATGACGAAGTCGTAGCGGCCCGTGTTGCCGAGAAGCCGGACGTTCCGTTTGATCTCGTCTGTGATATGCGGGATGATCTGGACGGTCTTGCCCAGGTAGTCTCCGCGGCGTTCCTTGTCGATGACGGTCTGGTAGATGCGCCC
>CAYZQA010000072.1:0-9183 GCA_964480745.1 uncultured Sangeribacter sp.
AGTGACAAGTTATTAGTGACAAGTTATTAGTGACAAGTGACAAGTGACAAGTGACGAGAGATATTCTCACGAGGATATAAAGTAAAGGAGCGTCGGTTTAGACCGGCGCTCCTTTAGTTTGCGGATTTGTCAGAGGTTAGCGGATTGTCTTTTCGACGCGGCCCTCCTTGATGGTTATTGTTATTCCTCGGTTGGCACTCGTTGCGCGCTGGCCATCTATCGTGAAGCGGATTGCGTCTGCCTCATCTTCTCCGATGGCGGATACGCCCGTTTCTACTTCATAGCTGAATTCATGCGCGGGAGATTCCACTCCATTCTTAGCCACTACGAGCGAAAGCTTGCCGGCAATTCCCGGCAGCTCGATTCCTTCCTCGTGGTTGTAGAGAGAGTATTCTGCTGCAACGCGAGCGGGCGCGTTGAAGACGGGAGTTTCTTCGGCAGCTTCGGTGGCAAGATAATGATAGTCGTAGGCTGCGTCATACGACGGGATGAAGAAAATACCATCCGTAACAGTCACTTTCTCTCCTTCCGAAATACCGATTGCTGCCTCCATGTCGGGATGAACATTGACGGTCAGCGTGGTTTCGGAAGCCTCATACAAGTCATTTCCAGCGAAGGAGACATGAATGTCGTATGTTCCGCATTCTATGATTAAGACCTCGGCCGTTGCGCCTGAGCCTTCCACGATTACATTCTCTTCATCGTCACAGGTCCAGGAGAAGAGTCCTTCTGCATCCTCAAGGTCTTCGGGGAGTTTCACCTCAAAGAAGATGTCATCTGAGTTTTCAGCGAAGGAATCAAGATATTCAACCTCCCATGCAAATTCTTTCTTGGGATCCGGTTCTTCGCCTGAGGTTTCATAGTTTATTTCTATCTTCTTCAGATAGAGACGTGCGCCGGATTCGATGGTGATTTCGGTGACGCTATCGCCATTGAAACTATAATTGAGCACCTGATCATCCCCAACCACATCGAGCGTGCTGATGCCATTGATTGCGATAGAGCTTGACTTGCCGTTATAAGTGGAGGCTGTCAGGCTGATCGACTTGACGGGATGATTGTAGCTGTATTCCTCGCCGATCGTCATTTTGAACGTTCCGCCAGCCTTGGAGCTGCCAAGTTTAAGACCCTGTTTGCCAGGGTAAACTTTATCGATGTCAGATACATTAACAACATACTCAGCGCCTTCCTCAATCTCATCCATGAAAGAAGAGTAGGAAAGGCTGTTGGAACCGTCAGCGTCGTTCGATTTGAAGACGATAGCAACTACATCCGAATTGGGATCCGGATCGTCAGGGATAACAGGGGTGGAAGCTTCAACGATGGTCAGTGTGTAAGATGCCATGCCGGCCTTGTACTCCTCCGTAGCCTCGGTAGTGGCCGTGATGACGGTTGTTCCTGTTGCGAGAAGGGTCACTTCGCCGGTGGCTTCGTCAACCGTGGCTACTTCCTCGTTGCTGCTTGTGTAGACCGCCTCAGCATCGGTGAGCTTTGAAAGTGCGGGGGCAGTAAATTCCTTCCCGAGTTCAACTTCATATTCGGCTTCCGGGAAAGCAAGGCCTGCGTCCTTGAGGATGATTACTTCCTCGCCGGCAAAGAATTCAATTCCTTTCAGATGGACGAGCTTCGCCTCGAAGGAGAGAGACTCTACTTTCTCTCCGTTGAAAGGAAGCGTGATCACTTGATGGTGATCTGTAACAGCCACGGGCTCTCCTCCGTTGACGGAGAGAGCGCTACCGTCGTCGGTCTTCATGCTGGAGACCGTGACATTGATACGGTCAAGAGCTACGGGATCCGCAAGCATGAGCGTAAAGGAGCCTGCGTTGTTGTTGGATCCGAGCTTAAGACCGTCGGAACCGCCATAGACATTATCCACGCCCTTGACCTCAGCGATATATTCGGCGCCGGTTTCTACCTGAGCCATAAACGAATCGGCATCCAGACGAGAGCTGGAATCGTTGTCGTTCACCTTGAAATTGATTGCGAATGTCGGATCTTCCGCATCAATGACATAGAGAGTATATTCAGCCTTTGAGTAGAAGAAGTTGTCCGTTTCAGGGGATTCGGCAGTGATCACGGTTTCTCCGAGAGCGAGAGGAGTGACAAGACCGGTTGCAGGGTCTACAGTGGCAACTTTCTCATTGCTGCTCGAATAAACCGGCGAAGCATCGGAGTTTGTCGTCAGTTCGGGAGCCTGGAACTCCTGACCTAAGCGGACCGTATATTCAGCCTCGGGGAAGGAGAGGGAGGCGATTTCTTTTGTCAGTTCAGCTTTACGCCATTCGATTTCGAGAGATTCGATCACATATACGCCCCCATTAGGAGTGATGTTGAAGTAGAAATAGTCATCTTCGGGTATGAGGACAATCTGGTCGTAGCCGTTTGGAGAGGCGATGAGCTCCTCAGCACCCGTTAATGCCAAATCGCCGGCTGAGGAATAGGCCTGGTTCCCGGCGTAAACCTTCACGCCATTTGGAGCCTGGTTGGCCAACATTCCGGAATAAGGATTGATGATAATGCGGCTGATGACGTATTTATCGGGGTTGGCGGTGGAAGCAATGCCTACTCCATCCTTGGCATTAAGCTGATAGCCGTTACTGTTATGAGCCTGAACTGTGTAAGTAACATTTGTGACTGGGGAGACATAAATGACCGGAGTGGTATAGCTGTTTGCTTTGACCACCTCAGTATTTAGGACGTCACGGATGGCATCCGGGTCGTTGACGATCAGTGTATAGGAAGCTTCGCCGGCGAGATAGTCTTCGGTTGCCTCGGAAGTGGCAGTGATGACCGTAGAACCGATACCCAGGATCGTCACCTCTCCTGTCAACGCATTCACCTCGGCCACTTCGGGCTTGGAGCTTTCGTAGGAGATCGCCAATCCTTCCGCACTGGCAGTCAGTTCGGGAGCTTCAAAGGAATCGCCCAACATGACTGAGTAGGAATCCTGGGGGAATGACAGCTTGACGGCAACGGGCTGATCGGGAACAACCGGGGTGTCTCCGGAAACCTTCTTATAGAGCTGGACAGCAGTCTGTTTACTGGTATAGTTCAAGAATCGAGGACTGGAGGAGTTGTAATATAGGGTTCCATACGATCCGAAAACAATAACTGCATCGTTCCCCTGGAAGGATACCGAAGCCTGTGTAGCGCTTGCGGCATCACTGACCAACGACATTTTCTTGGCCGCAGTCGTTTTATAATAGCCAGATAACTCTCCTTCTAAGTTCTCAATTCTTAGAACATAGCCATCTCCGGAGGGTTCAAACTTAAACACACCGGCGTTGGAGGGGATTTCAGAGACAATCTTATTTTCCTCAATTGTCACCTGGTCTTTGTCGCTAACAGCTGACAAATAGGCCGCGTTAGTGGAGTTGGCACAAGCCACATTCCCACTCAACAACAGGTATTCGGCCTCCGAATCGATTTCAGTGGACAATTCCCATGAATCAGCTACGCAATTTAACCCGGAAACTCCGAGCACTGCGAGTGAAAGTAGAAATTTTTTCATTTTGTTGATTAGTTAATTATTGATTTTTAGATTATTGGTTCAGACTTAAAATTGTCTTGGATAGAGGACAAGAAGATTATGACGCGCAAAATGCCGCGACAGGAAGCCGGGCAATGATTCCATCTGAGAGGAGAAGGAAATGGAGCCTTTACGCGCACCGACAACAACAAGAAGGTCATTGTCGTCAATTTCCCCGGCAAGGAGGATGATGTCGTCATCCGATTCTATGGCCATAAACCTATGGTCGACCTCAATCCGGTCATCTTCAATGACGGAGGAAATGAAATCGTTGGTGGCCTTATGTCCAACAAACGCAATTGAAGCCTCAATATTGGATGCCAACATAGACATTCGTGAGACCCAAAGGTGGAAACCGGTCTCATACTCGGCTTTAGCCGGAACGAGGACGAAAATCCTCGTCACCGTATCGACAGGGATAAAGCAACGCGACATCATCACCATCTTCATCGAAGAGGCAAGCAATTGCTCCGTCAACGCCCCGAAGAACGTATCGACAAGATTGGCTTTGCGGTGGAAGCCGATCATGATTTCGGTTGCATTCTTCTCTTCGGCAACATTGCATATTCCGTTGACAACATTGAGATCAACCCTCTCAACGGAGTCAACCCGGACATCCATAGCCTCGCCAACCGCCGTCGCAGCCGTCAAAGCCATGCGTCCCATCGCCTGACGCCGGCGGTCGCCATCGGTCCGCACAAAAAGTGCCGTCGCGTCATTGGGATTCTTCCTGTCGCGCATGAACATGGCCATGCGCATGAGTTCCTCCGCTGTCACTGGGTTTGCGACCGACACCACCTGCCGGGCAAATTCTTTCCGTCCCAGATCGTCATGGCTGAGGTCGGCCTCGGTCATGCTCATCCTTATATTCTTCGCGGCGCTTTCCGTCGCCACCGAAGCAACAAGGCAACAGAAGAGAATCATCATGACGGCCCCGTTCATCAGGTCTTCGTTGATCATGCCATACTTGTAACCGATCATGACGGCGGCGATCGTGGCTGCCGCCTTCCCTCCCGAGAGCCCGAACATCAGTTTGCGTTCCATCGAATCGAGGCCAAACGACTTCTGGGCGAGCCAGGCGGCCAGCCATTTCGAGCCGAGGGCCGAGACGGTCATCACCGAGGCTATCCATATCACTCCCCATCCCTGGACGACAACCCTGACATTGATAAGCATTCCGACTCCTATCAGGAAGTAAGGAATGAAAATCGAATCGCCGACAAAACGGATGTTCTTCATCAGGGGGGAACGCCCGGGAATCATACGGTTGAGCACAAGCCCGGCGTAGAAGGCCCCGAGGATGGCTTCGAGCCCGATAAGCTGAGCCAGAAGGGAGGCGATGAAGACAAGGGACAGGATGAAGATGAACTGGGCCACGGAATCATCCGTCGAACGGAAGAACCGGCGCGTGACGACCGGGAAGAGCCAACCGACAGCAAGGGCATAGATGACCATGAGGCCGAAGAGCCTTACGAGCATCATCGGCGAGAATCCTCCGGCCTCACGGACAGAGACAACCGCGGCCAGACATAGTAGGGCCAGCATGACGGCAACGATTGTTCCGCATACGGCAATGACGGCGCCGCGCGTGTTCTGCAGCCCGAAACGGCTCACTGCCGGGTAGGTCACCAGCGTATGCGAGGCATACATGGAGGCGATGAGCAAGGCCGTGTCCCATGGGGTCCCGAATAGGTAACGCGAACCGAATATGCCGGCCACCAGCGGGATGGCAAAGGAGAGGAGACCAAAGATAATGCCCCGCCGGAACTGCTGCTTGAGATGGAACATGTCGATCTCGACCGCCGCCGTGAACATTATATATAGAATCCCCACCTCGCCGAAGATGCGGAAACTGGCATCGCGCTCAAGCAGGTTGAACCCGAATGGCCCGACAATTATGCCCGCAATGATCATTCCGACAACCGAGGGAATCCTCAGCGGACGGAAAACCACTGGTCCTAACAGAATAATAAGGAGAACCAGAAGAAAAATCGCTACGGGTTGCGTCAGAGGGAACATCCGGGTAGGTTAGGTCAAAATATTTGTCCGAGGCAAGTCGGCCAGAGGAGAGAGGAGGAGAAGAAGAGAGGAGAAGAGACGTGATGGGGAGATTATGGAAGGCCAAGAAATTGCCGGGCATTTTCGTCAGTGGTCTTTTCTATGTCTTCCTCCCCGACTCCGAGGACGGAGGCGATACATCGCGCGATAGCCGGGAGATAGGCCGATTCATTCCTCTTCCCTCGATTTGGAACCGGGGCAAGGTAGGGAGAGTCAGTTTCGAGAAGGATGCGGTCGAGCCCGATTTCGGGAAGGGCTTCCCGCAGGAGGGGAGCGTTCTTGAACGTTACGACCCCGTTTATTCCAAACCATGGATCGCAGACGCGCCGGATTCGGCGGACATCGGCAACCGTTCCGGTGAAGCTATGGAAGACCATCCGGGGGAGTTTCCCTTCATGCGCTTCAATCACTTCAATACAATCCTCGAGGCCATCGCGGCAATGGATGATGAGAGGCAGGTCGCGGTCGGCAGCCCATCGGAGCTGGCGGGCGAAGGCCTCCTTTTGCTCCTTACGGAACGTCGCGTCATGATAGAGATCTATTCCCGTCTCCCCTATTCCGCTCCATTCCCCGGAGTCGAGCATGGCTTCCATCTTATCGAGCACCGCTTCCCAATGCTCGTCAACATCCGAGGGATGGAGGCCGAGAGCAAGGAGTGTCGAATCGGGGCGTTCGGCATGAAGCCGGCGCATCGGGTCGACAGAGGTAAGGTTAACCCCGGGGAAGAGCATGAGCGTCACTCCGGCCTTTACGGCACGGTCGACCGCGGCTGTCTCCTCCCCGGCGAAGTCATCCATATAAAGATGAGTGTGGGTATCGATCATTTCTTACGCCCGGTAAGTTTTTCGACGATAAGGCGGAAGGGTTCGCGCGCCTCGTCGGAAAGGGATGTGGATTTGAGAGCAGCCAATGCCTTCTTGGAGTAGGAATTGACTGCCGTCCGGCAGAGGGCCGAGATTCCCATCTTCTCGAACAGACGGGTAACGGTCGTCACCTTTGCCTGACCGGCCGGGAACTTCATGGCTTCGCGGACTGCTTCCGCTTCGGGACCTCCCTGAGCGAGAGCCGTCAGAAGCAGATATGACTTCTTGTTGTTGTTGATGTCGCCGCCGATCTGCTTGCCGAACGAGGAGGCATCGCCGAAGACGTCAAGCCAGTCGTCCTGGATCTGGAAAGCGAGGCCGAGCATCATTCCGTATTCGGCCATAAGGGAGGCATCCTTCTCCGAGGCTCCGCCGATCAATGCACCGATCCGGGCCGAAGCGCCAAGAAGGGCACCGGTCTTATCGGAAATCATCCGGAGGTAATCGTCGATTGTGACATCATCGGAGGATTCAAAATCCATATCGAGGCGTTGACCTTCATATACGCGGATCGCCATCTCATTAAATGTGTCGAGCACGGGACGTAGGACATCGTCCGGCACGCGGCTTACGGCCTGGGTCGCGAGCGTGAGCATCGTGTCGCCGGAAAGGATGGCCGTGTTGACATCCCAACGGGCATGGACCGACTGGCGGCCGCGTCTCATTTCAGACCGATCCATCACATCGTCGTGAAGGAGGGTGAAATTATGGAATAGCTCGATTCCTACGGCTGCATCCTGCGCTTCGGCAGCCTTGCCTCCAAAGGCATCGGCAGCCATCAGGAGCAACGACGGGCGGAGGCGCTTGCCGCCGGCCTGCATGGCGTAGGAGATCGGTTCGTATAACCCGGAGAGGGCTCCGGCGGGATACTCGATGTCGCGCAACACTTTCTCAATATGCGCGGAATAATCAGAGAGTCTGTTCATTTTTAAGGCAATTGATTTGGAGAGGGATCTCTCCTTCGGAATGGCCAGAGGCCATTCCTTTTATCTTAAATGGATAATTATTTTGAATATTTTTGGAAAATCTCTTTCGGAATATCTTTTCCGGAATCGACGGCAAGCACCGTGCTGAAGCCGATAAGGAAGCGTTTGTAGGTCAGCGTGTCGGAGCCGCAGGCTTTCTTCAGTTCGGCGAGTTCGGCGTCGACATCAGCAAGTTTCTTATTCCCGTCGCGGATCGAGGAAAGATATTCGAGTCCCAGCCGATAGCCGAGGCCCTGGGGATCCTCGCTGCCGGCGAGGGCATAAATGCGCATCTTGTCGGGGAGGGGAAGGGCATCAATGACGGCGTCGTAGGTTGTCCCGAAATCCACTGCGTCCTGATCCTTGAGCCGCTCGTAGACATAGTTTGTGGCGATGGCGAGCGTATCGATCCGGACGTCTCCGTTTTTCCCGAGGGCGGAAAAGATGATAAACCGGGCAAGGGAGTCTGGGGTAGCCTTTTTCATCACGTAGTCCAGTCGGGCCTGGTCGGAAGAGGCGAGCAGTTCCTTGGGGAAGGAGGCATCGGCCTTAGCTTTCTTATCGCAAGATGCTGAACCTAAAGCGATAACGACCAAGGCGCAAACTATGAGGAGGAGGGAAGGATGTTTTTTCATTATAGACAGAGAATAAAAAACTGCACAAAATTAATAAAAAGTCGGCAAAAAATATTGTCAATTCAGGGAAAAGCATTAACTTCGCGGTGTGAAACGGGAAACGCCCCAATAAGCGCGACGGCAGAAGCGCAAAAAGGGAGGTTCGCCGGGTTCAAAGACGAATAGAAATATATAATTTGGAGTGATGCTCGAGTGGCTGAAGAGGCACGCCTGGAAAGCGTGTATACGCCAAAAGCGTATCCCGAGTTCGAATCTCGGTCACTCCGCAAAAGAGAGGACATAATCCTCTCTTTTTTAATACTTTATTATAGCCTTAAAGTGTAACTTTAAATAATTTAAAGTTACACTTTAATATTTCTACGACACCGGATTGGCCTGTTTTCTCTTAGGCATAGATAATCCTGAAATACTGAAATCGCATCAGATGCGCGGTCCTCTGTTTGAGAATCTCGCTATATGCGAGCTTATGAAGAGGAGATTTAACCAAGGGAAAGAGCCGTGGCTGTATTTTTATCGTGAGAAATCAGGGTTAGAGGTGGATGTAGTGGCAGAAGAAGGTGGAGGCTTGCATCTTTATGAAATCAAATCGGGAGCCAGCCTCCGTTCAAACTATATGCACAACATGATGCTGGTAAAAGAGACTCTTCCCAATGTCCTAGCGACAACCGTAATCCATGATGGAGAAGGTTTCCCTCCCCTATCCGTTGACATCCGGGATATATGAATGCACCCAAATAGTTTGAAACAAAATGGCGAGTGAAGCCCTCGACATTTCTGCCGGGAGCTTCCTTTCTTGCATGGGTAGGTTTGTTTTCAGAATCTGTCCTTTTCGGAATTTGCGGCACCACGACCTTTGAATCGAGAGCGAGCAGCATTGAAGTTGTACCGTATTGTAATTGACAGATCGCGGGTATCGTAAATTTTATTGACACTCATAGTACTTAGGGCGTCGTATGAGATTATTTGTTGGCGGTAGGTGTTGAATACATCATTGAGTTGTAGTTTCACGCTCCATGTGTCATTGGCGAAGGATTTATATAATCCTAAGTCGCAGTTCCAACCGCTTTTGATATATACATTATCTCCGTTACCGGAAGTCTGTGCCGAAAAATCAACATTGAGCCATATATCCC
>CAYZQA010000073.1:0-8786 GCA_964480745.1 uncultured Sangeribacter sp.
TATTTATGATTACGATATTCATTGAAAATTGCTATATTTGCAAAGGTAATCAAAATAGTCTAAAACTCTCAAAATAGCCTAAAACTCTCATAATGGAGACGACGATATTCATTCCCTCGGATCATGAGGCGTTGCGGGACAAGGATAAGATAAGCATGAGGCCTTTCAGCGTGTATAACAGTTCGGAGAGCCGGCTTCGGGAGCTGCATGCGATCGTGGCGGCCACGGATTCGGGGGCGATCGGCCGCGGGGGCGGGATTCCCTGGCATCTTCCGGAGGACCTGAAGCGGTTCAAGGCCCTGACAATGGGCCATACCGTCATCATGGGGCGCGCCACATGGGAATCACTGCCCAAACGGCCTTTGCCGGGACGCCGGAATATCGTCATAACAAGCCAGACTGAATATGAGACTCCCGGAGCCGAGAAGGCTTCCTCCGTGGAGGAAGCTATCGCGAAATGCGAGACGGGCGAGAAGGCCTATATCATCGGCGGGGGGAGGGTCTACCGGGAAGCGATGCCCTATTGCACGACGCTCCATCTGACCCGGGTCGCGACCGATATTCCGGATGCCGACACATTCTTTCCCATGCCTGACGCGACGGACTGGCGTCTCGATGAAGAGGAAGGGCCCTTTGAATCGGCGAAGGGGCTGCATTACCTTTATCAGACCTACCGAAGAAAATAATCCCGGCCGAATAGGGGAAGGGATGATTAAAAAGTGTTATATTTGCAGACGGAGTGAGAAGGGGCATTAGCCTCCTACACGTCTTAGCAACGACCCACTATGAATTACAGCGTATTAGACTTTATCAGCCTGCTCGGCTCCGTGTGTCTGTTCCTTTACGGAATGAAAGTGATGAGCGAGGGCTTGCAGAAAGTGGCCGGCGACCGGCTGCGTAACATCCTGGGCATAATGACCCGCAACCGCGTGACGGGGGTTCTGACCGGAATCGTGATTACAGCCTTGATCCAGAGTTCATCGGCGTCGACGGTGATGGTGGTAAGCTTCGTGAATGCGGGACTGATGAGTCTCCAGCAGGCAATGGCCGTGATATTCGGTGCGAACGTCGGAACGACGGTGACCACCTGGATTATCTCGGCTTTTTCATTTGAAGTCAGCATATCGGACTACAGCATTCTGCTTCTGGCGATAGGCGTGCCGATGCTGTTCATGAAGAAAAGCACCTACAAATCCCTTGGCGAGTTCCTTATCGGATTCTGCTTCCTCTTCATGGGTCTGGATTTGATCAGCAAATATGTGCCGAATCTTCAGGAGAATCCTGAGATGCTTCAGTTCGTCACGAATTACACCACATTGGGCTATGGGTCAGTGCTGATATTCTTCGCGCTTGGTATCATAGTGACGATGGTTGCGCAAAGTTCAGCGGCGACGTTCGCCATCACGTTGATAATGTGTTCGCAGGGCTGGATATCCTTTCCGTTGGGGTGCGCGATAATCCTGGGAGGAAACATCGGAACGACAATCACTCCTATCCTGGCTTCATTGAGCGGAAATGTGGCTGCAAAGAGGACGGCGATGGGACACCTGCTTTTCAACGTCCTGGGGTCGCTGATTGTGCTGGCCGTATTCACCCCGTTTGTTGATTTTGTCGGCGACATCACGGAATGGCTTCAGGGGATGAACCCGCACGACATCACGCAGGCGGAGGAAATCGGGATGCGCGACACGACGCTGTTTGACGAAAAGGGGGGCCTGACAGCGAAGGCCCAGAGTTGCGTGGCGTTCGGACTGGCAATGTTCCCGACGGTGTTCAATGCGTGCAACCTTTTGATAATGATATGGTTCACGAAGCTCTATGTCAAGATTGTCACCTGGATGGTCCCGACACGCCACAAGGACGACGAGGAGGAATTCTCCCTCAAGTTCATCGGACGCGGAATCCTGTCGGCATCAGAGCTTAACATCACGCAGGCGCAGAAAGAGATTCTGCTTTACGGGCAGCGTGTGGAGCGTATGTTAGGGATGGCCCGGAAGATGATCCACATGGATATCAAGGATGAGGCATACACGTCGACGCTAAGCCGGTTGGAGAAATATGAAGAAATATCCGACCGGATGGAGATTGAAATCGGCAACTATCTGAACCGCGTTGCCGAGGGTCGACTGAGTCCGGAAGGTAAGATGCGCATCGCGGGCATGCTCCGCATCATCTCGGAGATTGAGTCGATTGCCGACGGCTGTCTTAATGTGGCGAAGACCGTGGAGCGTAAGAATCAGAACCATGTTGAGTTTGACGAGCCGGTCATGCATGAGATCGACAGCATGTTCGATCTTGTGGAGGGCGCGATGAAGAATATGCTCGCGATCGTCGAGGAGATGGAGACTCCGGAAGGGTCGAAGATCGTCACGGCCTACAACAAGGAGCGCGAAATCAACAATCTCCGCAACAAGCTCCGCGACGGCAATATCTACAACATCAACAACAAGGAATACAACTATCAGGAAGGCATCTTCTTCATGGACCTCATCAGCGAGGCCGAGAAGCTGGGCGACTATATGCTCAATGTGGTCGAGGGCGTGAAACATCAGTTCAAGACCGCGCCTGCGGCAAGCTGATGTCGGCTCCGGGAGCATCGCTACGTAGAAGAAGGCAAATCCTGACGAAACGAACAAAAATAATATGGAAGATAAGAAGGCCCACCGCTATTGCGTCATCATGTGCGGGGGCGTGGGATCCCGGTTCTGGCCATTCAGCCGCACGGAGAAGCCGAAACAGTTCCTTGATTTTTTCGGGACGGGGCGCAGCCTGTTGCAACTGACCTACGACCGGATGCTGCCGATCACGGATCCGGACCATATAATCCTGGTTACGAATGCGGCCTATTACGACCTTATCCGGGAGCAGCTTCCGGAGGTGAAGGAGTCGAACATCTTGCTTGAGCCGGCGCGTCGCAACACATCGCCCTGCATCTGCTGGAGCGCGCATCATATCTATGCGATGGATCCGGAGGCGTCGATCGTGACGCTGCCGTCGGATCATCTCGTGCTGAAGGAAGAGGCTTTCCACAACACGTTGCGCGAGGGTCTTGACTTCGCGGAGACCCACGACTGCCTGCTGACAATCGGCCTCAAGCCGACTTCGCCGCATACGGGATATGGGTATATCCAGCAGGGGGCGCCTGTGGAGGGCTGGCCCGGCATCCTGAAGGTCAAATCGTTCACGGAGAAGCCGAACCGCGAGATGGCGGAACTGTTCTTGCAGACGGGCGAGTTTTTCTGGAACTCGGGGATGTTCATCTGGACGGCTGCCTCGATTCTTCAGGCGTTTGCGCGGCTGGCCCCGGAGACGGCTTCGCTGTTTGACGCCGGGCATCATCTTTACGGGACGCCGGGGGAGAAAGCGTTTATCGCCTCGATGTTTCCCAACGCGCCGGCCATATCGATCGACTATGCGATAATGGAGAAGGCGCCGAATGTGTATGTCAAGACGGCCGATCTCGGCTGGAGCGACCTGGGGTCGTGGAAGGCGCTTTATGACTGTTCTCCGAAGTCGCAGGAGGGGAATGTGACGCAGGGTTGCAAGGTGCTTGCGCCCGGTTGCGAGAATTCCCTGTTTGCCGTGACGGGCGACAAGATTGTCGTGGCGTCCGGTCTGAAAGATTATATCGTGGCCGACAACGGGAATGCTCTGATGATCTATCCCGTCGGGGATGAACAGAAGATACGCTCGATAGTCAATGAGGTGTCCACACGTTTCGGGGAGGAATATGTCTGAAAAGTGTGGAAAGTCAGCGGGGTGGTTTCTCCTGGGGCTGCTTCTGACTGTTCTGTCGGGCTGCGTCAAGAATGAATTCAAGGTCGAAGTGGAACTCGAGGATGGCGTCGAGGGCCACTTCACCTTCATGTATTATGCCTCGGATCCGGAGAAGGGTTGGCTTGTGGAGGAGGTCGTTCTGCCCGACAAGGGGAAACTTGAGTTCACGGGGAAGACCCGCTTCCCGACGCTTGTCTATGTCTTCACGCGGGGCCACCAGTCGGAGGGGATATTCTATGCCGAGCGGGGCGACCGTCTGACGGTTTCCAAAGGAGGGTCGCAGCCGAATTTCTGGCAGATAAAGGGGAATTCCCTTAGCGAGGGGCTGTCGGAGTGGCGGATTGCCAACAAGGAAGCGCTTGCGGCCGGCGGCAAGAAGATTAACGAGGCTGTGGCGCGATATGTGGAGAAGAACCGGGAGAATCCGGTCGCGGCGTTGCTTCTGCTACTTTATTATGAGCGGGGGGCGGATGAGCCGGGGTTCCGCAGACTCTGGGATTCTTTGGAAGGGAAGGCCGCGAGCGGGGAATGGACGCGCCTTGCGGGGCGTCTGGATGTGGAGACATCGGGGTCATTCCCGACAATGCCAAAGCAGATATTGCTCAACAGCATGGAGCATGGGCTGGATACTATCAGGCCCGGGCGCGTGCCGATTCTGCTTTACTTTGCCTCAAACGGCGTCGACGGGCGCGCAGAAGATATCAAGCGGCTACGCCAGCTGACGCGCGACTGGGGCGATTCGTCGAAACGTATAATAGCCGAGATTGGCCTCGACCCGGATTCGGGGAGCCGTTCATGGCCTGTGCGCCGGGATTCATTGAAGACGGTTATCCATGCCTGGATGCCGTTGGGGTTGTCCGACAGCATTCCCATATCGCTTGGCGTCGGGTCGATTCCGCGGTTTGTCGTCATCGACCGCAAGGGGAAGGCCGTCTACAACGGGCGCCACCGGGAGGCGGCAGCCGGACGTTTCGAGGCCGAGATGAAGAAATAATCAACAGGAAGCCCTTTCCTAAGAAAGAGAAGACGATATGCTGACAAAAGTTTTTTCCGCTGCGATACATGGCATCGAGGCTTTCCCGGTCACGATTGAGACTGTGACGGGGAAGGGATCGCAATTCCTCATTGTCGGGATGGCCGACACTGCGGTGAAGGAGAGTTATCAGCGTGTTGTCTCGGCGATCACGATGTCCGGATTCCTGTTTCCTCATAAGAACACGGTCATCAATCTTGCTCCGGCGGATGTGAAGAAGGAAGGGGCAGCTTTCGACCTGCCCATAGCGATCGGAATCCTGACGGCCGGCGAGCTGATTGAGATTCCTGACCTTGGGGATTACATGATGGCCGGGGAGCTGAGTCTTGACGGGAGCGTGTTGCCCGTGAGCGGCGTGCTTCCGATGGCGATCAAGGCGCGGGAGATGGGATTCCGGCGGCTGATTGTGCCGGAAGCGAATGTGACGGAGGCGGCGGTTGTGAACCGGCTGGAGGTCTATGGCGTCAGGACGTTGCGGGATGTTGTCGAATTGCTGACCGGGGAAGGAGGTCCGGAGCGGACCGAGATCAACACCCGGGAGATATTCACGGCTGCCCAGGGCGTGTTTGACTTCGATTTCAACGAAGTTAAGGGTCAGGACAATGTGAAGCGTGCGTTTGAGGTTGCCTGCGCAGGAGGCCATAATCTACTGATGATCGGCCCTCCGGGGGCCGGGAAATCGATGATGGCCAAGCGGCTGCCCTCTATTCTTCCTCCTTTGAACATGGCAGAGGCGTTGGAGACTACAAAGATCCATTCTGTTGCGGGGAAGTTGTCACGGGGTTCGATGCTGATGACGACGCGGCCGTTCCGGACGCCTCATCATACGGTTTCGCCGGTGGCGTTGGTCGGGGGTGGCGCTTCGCCGATGCCGGGGGAGATTTCCCTGGCCCATAACGGGGTCTTGTTCCTGGATGAGTTTCCGGAGTTTCCGAGGGCCGTTCTGGAGGTGCTCCGGCAGCCGATCGAGGATCGGGTGATAACTGTGTCGCGGGCGAAGTATACGATAGAGTATCCGGCGAGTTTCATGCTTGTGGCGTCGATGAATCCGTGTCCGTGCGGGTATTACGGCCATCCGACGCGGCCTTGCACGTGTCTGCCGGGGGCAGTGTCGCGGTATATGAACCGTATTTCGGGGCCGTTGCTCGACAGGATCGACATTCAGGTTGAGATAGAGCCGGTCAGTTTCGATGATATGGCGAACCGTGCGCCGGCGGAGAGCAGCGCGGCGATCCGGGAGCGTGTGATTGCGGCGCGGGCCGTCCAGGATGCGCGTTTTCGGGAGGAACGTGGGGTCCATTGCAACGCGCAGATGAATTCGCGGTTGCTGCATAGGTTTGCGTGGCCCGATGAGGCAGGGTTGGTAAAGTTGAAAGACCGGATGGAGAGGCTGAACATGTCGGCGCGTGCGTTCGACAGGATCTTGCGTGTGGCGCGGACGATAGCAGACTTGGATTACATATCGGGCGAGGAGTTGCCGCTCAGGCCCGGCAAAGCGGCTGAGATAGCGGCGCGTCCAGTGCTGAGTCACCACATTGCCGAAGCAATCGGCTACCGCAACCTCGACCGCGGCGCCTACGGCCGCGTCTACTGAACGAGATAGGATTATACCCCTGACGGGCGCAGTTCAGTTGCTCTGTACGCAAAGGATGGCAAGGTCTGGCTCAACCAAAGTCAGATTGCTGAACTTTTTGCCACCTCTAAACAAACCATCAGTCATCACATAGGTAATATATTGGCAGAAAATGAGTTGTCTAAAGATTCAGTTGTCAAATATTATTTAACAACTGCTTCGGATAGCAAGGATTTCAACACCCGAAGGAAAATGCTCGAAGCCGAGGAGGCCGATGCCGAAGATCTAACCCTTTTTGATGACCTCGACTCATTGATCGATACTGTTCCCCTCCGGTAACTGTGCAGAGGTGAGTCCATGAAAGGGATTGGTTATTATGCAGTGAGCAGATTGGGAAGGTGTGAAAACATCCTCATCATCGATGATTATATAGTCAGCCATCCGGTTATGATTTCTCAGAAAGTCGTTGATTTCTTCCGCCCGGTCATTTGTGAAGGCATCTGTTGGCAATACGGTATAGATCTTCCCCGGCAACAAACGCGATTTCCACATTTCGCGCAGTTTTGCCGGTGAATGTATAAATCTCCAAGAAGAGGTTATAACTATTTTCATTTCCGGATACTGATCTGTCAATACCTTCAGAGCACCCACAGCCGCCGGATCAAAGAGCGGCCCGAATTGGTCAGAGGCCGGTTTCCCTTCCATTTTAAGTTCAGTCTGATATTTCCCGGTGTTGAGCACCCCATCAAAATCAAGGAAGAGATATTCAGGATGTCGCGTCATAATTTGTAAGATTATCGTATGCTTTTGGCGGTCAAGTTTTTAATTAGTCCAAACTTTTTCAAGAGTTTTCCGAAAGGCCTGGCAATAAGCAAGCATGCAAGCATGGTGGAAGCTGTCTGAACAAACCGCAAAAGTTCCGGGGCTTCAGGACCTCCTAATATGAAGGATTTGTAACCCATTTTAGAATAGTAAAGATAATCCCATAAAATAGCTGAAAGCGAAATGCAGATCAACATCATAAAGATCATACACACCCAAAACATGAGGTGAAACTTGACGGAGGTCTGAGGGGTTTTAGAATCGTCGAGAAAACTCATTACAGCTTTTTTACACAATCTGATGTTCATAACTTTTTCAATTTTAGAAATCTCGTTTTAAATTCTCGGCAAAGATAAGAAAAGAATCTGATACAATCAAATGAAATATGATAATAAAACATTGGAAATCAATTTGTTAGGTTCGGTTAAATAGAATAAGGTTTTCAGCCCTATTTGAACGTCTATAAAGATCAAAATAACCCCCTAAGGGATTGAACCCTGCTTCTCCGTCTCTGTAATACATTGGTAATCAAATAGTTAAATGTTAAAGTATCTTAATTCTTTGGATGCTATGGTTAGGATTATTAATTTCGCAGCCAACATTAAATTTTATCCTCATGGCATCCATTCTCTTTCTTATTTTTGGTATGGTGGTGATGACGGCGGTGCAGATCGATGCAGTTTATTACCCCTATTTTATGTTTCGTGGCTTTCTTCTTGATACCCCAGGGGTTAGTAGGATTGATGTGTGTCATGGCCTATATGTATCCCGAATTAGAGATAGTTATCAATAAATAAATTAAGAAGATATGAAACACTCAAAAGTGAAGAAGTTATTAATCGATGTAAAGCCGAGTATGCGTTATAACATACTCGTAACAGAGTTTACGCAGGAATTCATAAAAGAAGTCTTTGACCAGACTATTTTTGATTATTCTGATGAAATCAGTCCAAAGGATATGGTCGATGTCATCATGATGGCTTACACGTATCGGATGATGCAGGAATTTAAACAGCGGGATATAAATGTCCAAGCGGCATTATCCCCCTCCAATCATCCAAATTACTCCCAATGGCTAATGCTGATAGAATGGGACACACCCTCTATCAACGTCATGCCCATATTAGCCAAATACTTCCGTTGGGACCGCCAGGAAACCCAGAATGTGATGACCACCGCCGACCTATTCAGGCTGTAAAAACATACGGACGAAAGCTAATCTTTTAGTCCCGAGAAAAACTAAACTCATTATGACAATGGAAAGACTACAAAAAGCGTCATAAAAGCTAGCTCAGTATTATGAAGAATTTATCAACCATCATCCCAATGCGGAGAAAGCGGACATATCCAATGCTCTAATGGCTATGTTGTGTTTGATTTCCGGTGCTGTCCTAAATCCTTTTAATTGAAATCAGATTGTGGAATTGTCTTGGTTTCTTTGGATTTCTGTATTATCTTCGCGGTTGCCCCTTCGCTGAAGCTTGGGGCTTTTCAAAAAGGCTTCGCGGCGATTGGCTTGCGATAGTCCCCTTCGCTGAAGCTTGGGGCTTTTCAAAAAGGCTTCGCGGCGATTGGCTTGCG
>CAYZQA010000074.1:0-8728 GCA_964480745.1 uncultured Sangeribacter sp.
GCTCCGCGGCGGAGGCGTTGTTTCTCAAACGCGAATGCAAAATTATAGCTTTTTGACCCCCTTGTCAAGTCCCTGCGTAAAAAAGTTTCAAAATTTCCATCCTTATCCGTTCAACTTATTCTAAATCAACGGAATCAACAAATGTTAAAATATCTTCCATTTCGTTAATTGAAGGTTTTCAGCCCTTTCTCTTTCCCCAAACCTCCGTTATTTTCAGCCATTTTCCGCCTCCTGATAATGTTCATAGCCCTCGAGAGGCAACTCCGGCCGCCTCAACGGGCAGCTCCACCAGCCGCAGTAGGGACGCGATAAATCGCGTCCACAAAAATAAAGGACGCGATGTATCGCGTCCCTACTGCGACTACTGCGTAGCATGATTGTGGTCCGAACGAAGTAAGGACAAAAAAACAACGCGCTACGCCGCTGGGCGGCATAGCGCGTATATTCTTATTATTAGGGGTCAGATTACTTTACAACCACTTTCGTAGTCTTCGTGCCTTCACATTTGATGTAAACGCCGGCATTCGGGTTGTCAACACGTACACCCTGGAGGTTGTAGAAGACGACAGGAACCTGCGTCTCCTCAACTGCGGTAGCCTTCACGCCAACCATCGAACTGTTGATCACGATCTTAGCCTTCATCGCGTCTGCACGGTTGGTCCATGAATATGCCTTATCCTCAGCGCCGGGGAAGTTGAAACGGCAAGTGGGGATGGTGACAGTTGTGGAAGTTTCGTCAGAGACTGCATTCGACCACTCTGTGACCTCACCTTCCAAGGCAGCCTGGACCGTTTCCTTGTCATACCCCTCGGCTGCATAGAAGCCTTCGAGGTTGAAGCAGTGGATACGGCTGGAGCCATTCATATAACCGCTGAATACACCGGGGTTAACCAATACATACGTGGGATCGGTGAGGTCGAACACGATGTAACCCACCTGTCCGGACGACATCGGGAAGCCGGATGTCGGCATGTAGGGGTTGACTATGGCGTATAGATTCTCATCCTCGTTGTTCTGATAGACATCGACGTTCAGAGGGAACTCAGCGGGGTCTGCATATGTGCCGTCATTATATTTTAGGCCCGGAATAACCCAGCCATCCTCCATCGTTGCAGTAGAGAACTTGGTCCATTCATCCAGATCGATCAGGTCGTCCGGCTCGGCATACTCGACAAATTCGTTGAAGGCAGTGAGTTTCCACCAGCCAAGATTCTCATCGTCAGGATCACCAACGGCGAAGACATACACCTCCGGGAAATAGAATGATTTTCCTTCAATCGAAGCCTCGACGCTCTCGACTTCAGATGGGCCATCAAGCAGGTAGCCATCATCGTCGAGTTCCTTAAAGTAGAAGTAGTTCGCATCGCCATAGCTGTCAGTGCCAAGGGACTGCCTGTTGGCAAGCGTCAGCGTACCTTCCTCAAGGTCGACAGTACCCTTGATCTTGCCCTTGATGCCGGTGCCGGCAGAGAAGATGCCCTCGATCGTCACTTCGCCCGTGGCTGCGTCCGTGACGGTAAGCGTTACAACGCCGACCTGGTCGCCGGAGTCGCCGTTGAGAAGACCGTAATAGTTCCATGTGTATTCACCCTCAACCTTTGCTACGGAGCTGAAACCGCTTTCCGGGGCCTTGGCCATTGTGTTGGAGAGAACGACTTTCTGCTCCTGGACGGGCATTGCGGGGTTGACTTTCACAACTGAGTTTGTGCGTCCTGCTGCAAAAGCGGAAGTTGCCGTCAGAGCGGCAAGTGCGAAACAGTAGATTTTTTTCATAAATAAAAAATTTAGTTGTTAGTTGATATATCGTTTTAGAAACTTTGAATAAAGAACCTTAATACGCCACAAAATTAAACTAAATTTTTCAAAATCCAAGAAAGAAATAAATTTTTCGCAAAAATCGGCAAAAAAACACCCCCGATAATCTTCATCCCCCGCAGCCGGACACACTCATCCGCCGCAGTAGGGACGCGATAAATCGCGTCCGGATAAACCTGCCGCAGTAGGGACGCGATACATCGCGTCCACAAAGCCCCGGAGGGGCTTAACCACGGTTAGCCGCGGGCCCTTGCGGCCCGCGGAAAAGAAGCCTCTTTAAAATAATACGACCCCGGAGGGGTCGCACCATATGGTTGAACCCCTCCGGGGTTCAAGATGTATGTGATTTGATCGATACCTCGGGCCGCAAGGGCCCGAGGCTAACCATGTTGAGCCCCTCCGGGGCTCTGGACGCGATATATCGCGTCCCCCACGGGCCGCAGGGGCCCGTGGCTAACCGTAGTAGAACCCCTCCGGGGTTCCAAGGCTTGCGGGTCGCAAACCCGCAAGGACTTTAAATTTTATTTCAAAAGCAATACTTCCAGGATATAGACCCCGGCCCCGGCAAGATAACCCGCCAGCGCCCACAGCGTGAATTTCTTCAGATACCATCCGAAACTCATCTTCTCCAGGCCCATCGCTATCACTCCGGCCGCCGAACCGATGATCAGCAGCGATCCGCCGACTCCCGCACAGTAGCTCAGGAATTCCCAGAACACACCGTCCTGCACAAAATTGGCCGCATATCCCGACACCGCCGCCGGATCGGCCACAGGATACATTCCCATCACGCCGGCCACCAACGGCACATTGTCGAATATCGACGACATGATGCCCAACAGCACATTAATTATATATACATTATGGACCGCCTCGTCAAGCCAGTTGGCCGTCGCCGCCAAAATACCCGATGCCTCCAGCACAGACACCGCCATCAATATGCCTAAGAAGAACAGGATCGAAGGCATGTCGATCCGCGATATGACCTGCGGCAAACGGTGCTCCTTCACCCTCTCCATCTTCTTGCTGTTATACATTATCTCCGTGTACACCCAGAGGATACCCAGAACGAGCAGCATCCCAACAAACGGCGGAAGATGAGTCAAAGTCTTGAAAATTGGGACAAACACCAGTCCGCCGACGCCCAGAATGAAAATCGTCAGCTTCTCGCGACGCGACATGTCGGCATTCGAGACCGCCGTCTCCCCTATCTCGGGAAGATTCCCCTTAAGCACGCGCTGAATGCCAAGCAGCGGAACAATCATCGCCACCACACTCGGCAGCAACACGAATGAAATCAGCGCCGGGGCCGTGACATTCCCCTTCACCCAGAGCATGATCGTCGTCACGTCGCCGATCGGCGACCAGGCGCCCCCCGTGTTCGCCGCGATGACAACCATCCCGGCGTAAAGCCAACGTTCCTCGACATCCTCGATCAGCTTCCGCAGAAGCAAGACCATCACTATGGTCGTAGTCATGTTGTCGAGGACTGCGGAGAAGACAAAGGTCGTGCAGCAGATGACCCATAGCAGCGTCCGCTTCCGGCGCGTCGTGATATGGTCGGTGATCACGGTGAAGCCCCCGTGGATGTCGATCAGTTCGACAATCGTCATCGCGCCGATCAGGAAGAACAGTGTCTGCGTGATGTCGCCAAGCGCCTCCACGATCTTCACATCCAGAATATACTCCAACGCCTGCATGTGGGCCGACTTACCGGCCAACCCCGGATTCTCCGACAGGAAGGCCGCGAATTTCTCCCCTTCCACAGCCGGAACGATATATTCCGCCCCGAGCGCATACAGGATCCACATCAACATGCCAAGCAGCAGCGCCGTTGCTGTCTTGTCAATCTTTATCGGATGCTCAAGCGCAATGCCGAGATAGCCGATGAAAAACAATACGATAAGCGTCGTTATCATTGTTTCCGAGTTTTTTTGGTATTAGATTTTATAAAGGTTAGGTTTTGCAGTTTTTCAGTTAAGGCTTATGACGCTCCTTCTCTCCATCTCTCCTCCGCTCCTCATCTCTCTCCTCTCCCATGGCGTCTCAGCGTCTCTTCTTGCTTTTGCTTTTGCTCTTCGAGGAGGAAGATTTCTTTGAAGTCGATTTCTTGGAGGAAGTCGAGCTCTTCGAAGTCGATTTCCCTTTCGACGGGACTTTCAGGTTATCCCCGGGGCGGAGCGCATCGCCGCTCATCCCGTTGGCCTTCTTCAGCTCATCGACCGTCACGCCATATTTACGCGCAATGACCGACAGGTTCTCACCGCTCTTGACGGTATGGCTCTTGGCCGCGGGGGCAGTCTCCTTCTTGGCAGTCTGCTTGCTCTTCGACTGCGACTTATCTTTCTTTGCCGCCGGAGTCTGGGCCGTCCAGTCGGCCTCCTTGCGCGGACTGTTGCCGTCGGCCACCTCGCGAGCCCCCGAAGCTGCCGCCAATTCGGGAGTGGTCGTGATCCGCAGCATTTGTCCCGTCCGGATCGAGCTACGCTTCAGATTGTTCCAGCCCTTGATGTCGTCGACCGTCACGCCATACTGCTCCGCAATCTTGGCCAGGGTCTCCCCGGGAACGACCTTATGCGACACAGTCTTCGTCGCGCCGGACGCCGGACGCGAGGAACGGACCGGCTGCGCATATTCCGTCGGCGCCTCGATCGGGCTGTCGTCGAGCTCCTCCTCGGCCTCGCTCTCTATCCGCGCTGCAAGCGCCGCGCCAGGCTGCTCGCCCGGCTCCGCACTTACCCTCCGCGCATATTTCTCCGCCTCGTAGGCAAGGATGTCCCCCTCGCTCATCAGATAGGCCTGACACTGGACCGACGGCAACACGAGCGTATAAGTCTTCTCCGGACGGCCCGGGATTACATCGGCGCGGAACTGCGGATTCAGCACCCTCAGCTCATCCACAGGAATATCCAGCACATTCGAGATCTGCTCGAAATGAACGCGGTCGGATATCATCAGCGTGTCGGTCACGAGCGGCTTCGTCGGCAACACGGGCGATATATTATGGTCGCCATAATAGTTCATCACATAATTGGCCGCGATAAACATCGGGACATACCCGCGCGTCTCCTGCGGCAGGAAATAATAGATCGACCAGAAGTCATGCTGCGACGGCTCCCCGCCGGCGCGGCGCAACGCCTTGTTGACCGTTCCGGGGCCGCAATTGTAGGCCGCGATCGCCAGCGACCAGTCGTTATATGTCGAATAGAGATCTTTCAGGAATTGCGCTGCCTTGGCCGACGAAACATAGGGGTCCCTACGCTCATCGACAAGCGAGTTGACCTCCATGTCGAGACCCTTCGCCGGATTGAGCATGAATTGCCAGAGGCCCGCAGCCCCATGGCGCGACGTGGCGTTCGGGTCGAGAGCCGATTCGATAACGGGGAGATACTTAAGCTCGTTCGGCAGACCGGCCTCCTCCAATGCCTGCTCGAAGATCGGCATATAGTAGTTGCTCAGTCCCAACAGGACCGCCACCTGCTCACGGCCGCGCGACGTGTATCGCTCGATATAGCTGCGGACAATCGAGTTATAAGGCATCTCGATGACGGTCGGCAACGCCGCCAGGCGCTTCTTCAGCGTCTCGTCGCTCACGGCGACATCCCCCTGCCGGCGGTAACGGTCGTCCGTGGCCGTATAGTTTTTCATATACCATCCTTCGAGCATCTTCTTCGTATCGGTCTCGAAGCTCTCCGGATATATTATGTTGGAGTCAGTGATTTCCGTCTTTACGTCCAGGACATTGCGTCCCTTGGCCTCCGTTCCCACCGCCGGAATTAGGGCCGCGCCGAGAAGGGCAATATGAAGAAGTCGTCTGATCATGAGTCGTCTGTCGTTTTGTCGGTTAGAAAGTCAACGCCCAATTAAGGCCGAGCGCCGCGCCGTCCCCTCCCCGGGGCTGCCATATCGCCGGGGCGACATCCAGGGCCAGGTCGGGGGTTATGTCGAAGTGGGCCATCGAGGCGTCCACGTATGCGTCAACTATGCAGACCAGGTAAAGCGCAACGAGGCATATTATGCAAAGGTCGCGGTTGCGACGGTAATAGTCGCGCCGCGATTTGAAGGTCTGCTGAAGCCATGTCCGGTCGAAGTCCGTTTCGCTGACCGTCGGAGGAAAGAAGTTCATGTAGGAGTTGGTCGTCGGGTCGGAGTCGACAAGGTCACGGTAGCCCTGCGTGTAGTCGGCATATTGGCTGTTGTTCCACGACGCGGCATACCCTAACCCCATGAATCCGCCGACAACAATCGGCAGCTTCCAGTAGCGCCGGTTGTAGATCTGTCCCAGCCCGGGGCATAGCGCCGAGAGCCAGATTGCCCGCTGGGGCGAAGGATTGAATATCTTTTTGCCGTCAAGGCCGTAGGGATAGTCATCGGCAACAACCTCCGTCGGCTCTTCGTCATCGCTCTCCTCTCTCTCCTCTCCTTCGAAATAGGGATTCGCCACCTCCAGCTTCGCGTCGAGATAGACTGTCGAATCCTGAGCTAAGGCCGGGGGAGCGGTTTCCGGGAGCACCTGTTGCGCCGTCTCCTTCGTCTGCTCAACCGTCTGCTCGGCGGCTATCGGTTCCTGCGCCCGGAGGAGCATCCAGTCAGAAGGGAACAGCAAGACGGCGCACATCGCCAGAACGACGGCACGCTCTCCGCGTCCCATCGCCCCGCGCCCTTCGCCGCGCCGGCTGAATATCCTCCCTGTCAGTCTGCTCACTGTTGTCCGAGATTCTCGAATGTCCGGATCAAGGCATGGAGCTCATCGTCCGAGCCGAATTTGAATGTTATCGTTCCCTTGCCCGAGGAGTCGCGTTTGAACTTCACGGGCGTTGTGAAGCGGCTCGACAGCCGCGAGGCGAATTCGTCATAGTCATGGTTCGCTTCCGGCCGCGGCTTCTGCGGCTTCTCCTCCGGGTTGCGGAATTCCTTGGCAAGCTGCTCTACGGCCCTCACCGACAGGTCGTCCTTCAGCACCCTCTTGTAGAGGCGGAGCATGAGCTTCGGGTCCTCGGCCGAGAGTATGGCCCGGGCGTGGCCCATGTCGATCCGCCGGTCGCGCAGGCCGAGCTGGATCTCCGCCGGAAGGCGGAGAAGACGGAGATGGTTGGCGATCGTCGCCCTCTTCTTTCCGAGGCGTTCCGAGAGCCGCTCCTGCGTCAGCTGATAGCGGTCGATAAGCTGCTGGAAAGCGAGCGCAACCTCTATGGCGTTCAGGTCCTGGCGCTGGATATTCTCAATGAGGGCCATCTCGGTCATCTCGACGTCGGAGGCGGTGCGGACGTATGCGGGGACAGTGAGGAGCCCGGCGCGTGTGGCCGCCCGCCAGCGACGCTCGCCGGCGATTATCTGGTAGTCCCCCTCGTCGGTCTGCCGCAGGGTCAGCGGCTGGACGACGCCCAGTTCCCGGATCGAGCTGGCAAGCTCTTCGAGGCTCTCCTCGTCGAATGTGCGCCGCGGCTGCTCCGGATTCGGCTGGATGCGCGACAGTTCTATCTCCGTGATAGCCGACGAACCTTCCGGACGGACATCGTCCATCCGTATCAGCGAGTCGAGGCCGCGGCCCAGTGCGTTCCGTTTCGTATTCGGTATCATTTCGTCTTTATTTTACTGATTGGCCGTTTTCTGGGTTGCCGACTGCGCCCGCTTCCGGTTGCGCTGGCGGAGCTCCTTGCTCAGCTGCATGTAGGCGATGGCGCCGCGCGAGTCGGGGTCGTAGAGAATCACGGGCAGGCCGTGGCTCGGCGATTCCGAGAGCTTGATATTGCGGGGGATGACGGTCGTGAACACCATGTCGCCGAAATGGCCTTTCAGTTCTTCGAATATCTGGTTGGCGAGGCGGAGGCGCGCGTCATACATCGTCAGCAGGAAACCTTCGATTTCCAGCTGCGGGCGGAGGCGGCTTTTGATGATCCTCACCGTGTTGAGCAACTGGGCGATTCCCTCAAGGGCGAAATATTCCGCCTGGACCGGGATCAGGACGGAGTCGGCGGCCGTGAGCGCGTTGACCGTGATGATGCCCAGCGAGGGGGAGCAGTCGATCAGTATATAGTCGTAGGAGTCGCGGACCGGGGCGAGCATGGCCGCCAGTGCGCGTTCGCGGTCGCGGCGGTTCATCAGTTCCACTTCCGCGCCGACGAGGTCGATGCGTGAGCAAATGATGTCGAGCCCGTCGATCTGGGTATGCATCACGGCGTCGGCCGCCGGATACCCGTCGATCAGGCATTCATAGACCGAGGCGTCGGTCTCCTCGGGCTGCATACCGAGTCCGGAGGTGGCATTCGCCTGCGGGTCGGCATCCACGAGAAGAACTTTCTTGCCGTCTACTGCCAGGCAGGCCCCGAGATTGAACGACGTTGTCGTCTTCCCGACGCCCCCTTTCTGGTTCGCTATTGCTATGATTTTTCCCATTATGGTTTGCTTAATATTGGGATCTGCGGGTTGGGGAGATCCGTGTCTCAGAGGGTCCGGAAATATCCGAAAGCTCCCTGGATTTCGGGTCTGGAGACCCAGCCCCGTTAGAATTTGCAAATATAATCATAAATTCTCATTCAAATCCGATTCGATTCCTTAATTATCCTAAAAACCCAAATCGCGGGAAATAATCGCTCCCTCGTCCCCGAGTAGGGACGCGATACATCGCGTCCAGAGCCCCGGAGGGGCTCAACCATGGTTAACCCCGGGAATTGCCCCGGAGGGGCAACACTACAGTTAACCGCGGGCCCTTGCGGCCCGCGGAAAAGATGAAATCCAACAAAAAATAGAGCCCCGGAGGGGCTCCACTATATAGTGCGACCCCTCCGGGGTCGAGGATTGTTTCTATCTCCATTTTAACCTCGGGCCGCAAGGGCCCGAGGCTAACCGTGGTTGAGCCCCTGCTATATAACTAATTTTCGGCCTTAGTTGATTGACTGAGTTTACTCAGTTG
>CAYZQA010000075.1:0-8693 GCA_964480745.1 uncultured Sangeribacter sp.
GACGAGAGATTTTCATTCTCTAAAGAGCAGTTCGACTCTGCTATGGGCTACTGAATTTTAAAACTGAAGAAATCGTTCATTCAAAATGGCAAACCATAAATCGTCATTAAAGAGAATCCGCCAGTCGGAAACTCGAAAGCTCCAGAACAAATACTGGGCTAAAACCGCCCGTAACGCTGTCCGCCGTATCCGCAAAATGACCGATAAAGCTGAAGCTCAGGCCGCTTACAACAAAGTCAGCGCCCTCCTCCAGCGCCTCGGCCGCAAAAACATCATCTCCAAAAACAAAGCGGCCAACCTCTGCAGCTCCCTCGCTAAGCACATCAACAAAATTTAAAATAATATCCGTAGGGGGTAACTTCCTGTAGAAACTCCGGTTTTTCCCGAAGTCCCCGGCCCGGATTTGTGTCGGTCCATTCGTCTATCGGTTAGGACGAGAGATTTTCATTCTCTAAAGAGCAGTTCGACTCTGCTATGGACTACTCCCCAAATCCATCCTATCCCCGAGGACGGTGGTCACCCCAGACCGCCGTCCTCACCTTTTTTTATCCTCCCTCCTCCCCCTCCCAGTAGGGACGCGATAAATCGCGTCCTTGAGCCCCAAGGGGCTCAACCTTTTTGAACAAGCCCCAAGCTTCAGCGCAGGGGAATCCCTCGTAACTCTCACTCTCATGGCCAAAAATTTCGATTTCTTAGTCATCGGCTCCGGCATCGCAGGCATGAGCTTCGCCCTCAAGGCCGCCCGCTCCGGCGCCTCTGTCGCCATTATATGCAAGACAACTCTCCCCGAAGCTAACACTGCCCTCGCCCAAGGAGGCGTCGCATCAGTCACAAACCTCGACCTCGACGATTTCGACCAGCATATCCACGACACAATGGTCGCCGGAGACTGGCTCTCCGACCCCACGGCCGTCGAGCAAGTCGTCCGCAACGCCCCCGAGCAGATCCGCGAACTCGTCGGCTGGGGCGTCGATTTCGACAAAAAAGAAGACGGCTCCTTCGACCTCCACCGCGAGGGAGGCCACTCCCAGTTCCGCATCCTCCACCATGCCGACAACACCGGATACGAAATCCAGCAGGCCCTTATCCGCCAGCTTCGCGCAAACCCCAACATCTCTATCTTCGAAAACCATTTCGCAGTCGAGATCATAACCCAGCACCACCTCGGCCGCATCGTCTCCCGACGCACCCCCGACATCACCTGCTACGGCGCCTACATCCTCAACGAAGACACCGGCCGGATCGAAACCTTCCTCGCCCGCGCCACAATCATGGCCACAGGCGGCGTCGGAGCCGTTTACACAACCACCACCAACCCCCTCGTAGCCACAGGCGACGGAATCGCAATGGTCTACCGAGCTAAGGGCACGGTCCGCGACATGGAATTCATCCAGTTCCACCCCACAGCCCTTTACCACCCCGGCGACCGCCCCTCTTTCCTCATCACGGAGGCAATGCGCGGCTACGGCGCCGTCCTCCGGAACCTCGACGGCGAGGAGTTCATGCACAAATATGACCCCCGCCTCTCCCTCGCCCCCCGCGACATCGTCGCCCGTGCCATCGATTCCGAAATGAAACTCCACGGCACAGACCACGTCTACCTCGACGTCACCCACAAGGACCCCGAGGAGACACGCCGCCATTTCCCCAACATCTACGAGAAATGCCTCTCCCTCGGAATCGACATCACCCGCGACATGATCCCCGTCGCCCCGGCAGCCCACTACCTCTGCGGCGGTATCGTCGTCGACCCCAACGGCGAAAGCTCGATCAAACGCCTCTACGCAATCGGCGAATGCTCCTGCACCGGCCTCCACGGCGGTAACCGCCTCGCCTCCAACTCCCTCATCGAGGCCGTCGTTTACGCCGAAGCTGCCTTCCGCCATGCCTCCCGGGCTATAAAGAACTACGACCTCCGCGAAGACGTCCCCGACTGGAACGACCATGGCACATCCCACCCCGAGGAAATGGTCCTCATCACCCAGTCCGAAAAGGAGGTCAACAATATCATGGCCTATTACGTTGGTATTGTGAGGAGTGACCTCCGACTGAAACGCGCCTGGAACCGCCTTGATATCCTTTATCAGGAGACGGAAGACCTCTTCCGCCGCTCAACCCCGACGCGTCAGCTTTGCGAACTCCGTAATATCATCAACATCGCTTACCTCGTTATGCGCCAGGCCCTCGAACGCAAGGAGAGCCGTGGCCTCCATTTCACGGTAGATTATCCCCATAAGTGATCATCCCCAATTTGTCTATGCGCTTCCGTAAGTCCCTTCCCTTTGCTGCCGTCGCAGCTCTCGCCGCTTCCGCCCTTCTCCCCTCTTTCGCAAAGAAGAGCGAGGACGCTGCCCTGGCTCAGAAACTCAATACTTTCAATTCTATAGTAAAGGAACTCTCCGTTACATACGTCGATTCCCTGAAGCCCGACCTCGCATTCCGTGAGGCCATCGATGCCTTCCTCGCTACAGTCGACCCCTACACGGAGTATTACACGTCTGAAGACCAGGAAGCGCTCAAACGGATGACAACCGGCCAATATGGCGGAATAGGCTCATACGTCATGGAGCGCGACGGCTCGACGTTCTTCTCCGGCCCCATGGAAGGCTCCCCCGCAGCCAAGGTCGGCCTCCGCGCCGGCGACCAGGTAATCCAGGTAGATTCCGTCGATACGAGCCACATGAAGTCCGACCGCGTCACGAAGCTCCTCCGCGGAGTCCCCGGCACGAACGTCCGCGTCACAGTCAAGCGCCCTTACCAGACCGACTCCATCCTCACATTCGACATCACTCGCGCCAACCTCGCCCAGCCAAGCGTCACATACGCCGGCATTATCCGCGATTCGATCGGCTATATCAACCTCTCCTCCTTCATCGATAAGTCGCCCGCCGAAGTCCGCGAGGCCCTGCTCGATTTCAAGTCGCATCCAGAAGTCAAGTCGATTATCCTTGACCTCCGCGGGAATGGCGGCGGTCTCCTTGAATCCGCCGTCGACATCCTCGGTTTTTTCCTCCCGAAGGGCACGGAAGTCCTCCGCACGCGTGGCCGCGACGCCGCCTCCGAGCGCATCTACAAGACTTCCCACAATCCCATATATCCCGACATCCCCCTCGCCGTCCTGACTGACGGAACAACAGCATCCGCCTCTGAAATCCTCGCCGGAGCTATCCAGGATCTCGACCGGGGCGTAATCGTCGGGACGCGCTCCTTCGGTAAAGGTCTCGTCCAATCCACGCGCCCCCTCCCCTACGGCGAAGTCCTCAAGGTGACGGTCGCAAAATATTATATCCCCTCCGGACGCCTTATACAGGCCCGCGATTACGTCCATCGCAACGATGACGGTTCCGCCCGAATCCTTCCCGACAGCCTCACCAGCGAATACAAGACCCTCCATGGCCGCACGGTCCGTGACGGCGGTGGCCTCCAGCCCGATTCCGTCGTGACCTATCCCAAGGTCAACCGACTCGTATACAATGCCGTCCGCGACAACTGGGTCTTCGATTTTGCCAACGCCTACGCTGCCGCACATCCCGATTTCCCCGAGATTGGCAAGTTCGAAATCTCCGACTCCCTCTATTCAGAATTTAAGAAAAGCATCGATCCCGAACGCTTCAAATACGACCGCGTCATGGAGGATGCCCTCAAGCAGCTACGCGACCTCGCCGATTCCGAAGGATATGCCTCCGACGAGACAACTCAGGCCTTCGACACGCTCGCAACCCTCCTCAATCATAACCTCGACCGCGACCTCGACACGCATCGCGCCCAGGTAGAGTCCTACCTCGCCCCCGAGATTGCCAGCCGTTATTACTTCGACCGTGGCCGCGTCCGCCAGGCCCTCAATTCCGACAACGCCGTTGACGCCGCCGCCGCAATCCTCGGCAACCCCTCCCTCTATCGCTCCCTCCTCTCCCCCAAGAAATGAATCTGAACGCTGCCGCTGAGCTTTTTTGCTCCCAATCCCGTCGCGACGCCCTCGCCAAAGTCATTGCCGACAAGTCACTCCGCAGAGTCGATCTCCGGGGTCTCGCCGGCAGCGCTCCGGCCATGCTCCTCGCCGGGGCAGTCAGGCGAAAGTCTCCCGTAATCGTCATTTGCGACGACCCCTCCGCGGCCGCATATCTATTCAACGACCTCTCCCACGCCGCCGACCCCGCTGACGTCTCCGTCTTCCCCAGCGGCTACCGCAGGGAAATACGCTTCGGACAGCCGGATCCTCCCGCGCAGATCCTCCGCACGGAGACCCTCGACCGCCTCTGCTCCCCCAACCCTCCCCGCTGGATCGTCGCCTCCCCCAAAGCCCTCGCCGAGAAAGTCGCCCCGCGCGACCGTATCCTCGACAATACCCTCCGCCTTGCAGTCGGAGGCCGCCACGACATGGATGCCGTCGTCACCCGTCTCCTCGAACTCGGCTTCAATTCCGTCGAATATGTCTATGAGCCCGGCCAGTTTGCCCGTCGCGGCTCAATCCTCGATATCTATTCCTTCGCCGCCGAACTCCCGTTCCGCGTCGATTTCTTTGACGACGAGATAGATTCAATCCGTTCGTTCAACATCGAGACCCAGCTGAGCGAGTCAAAGCTCGACGAAGCCTCCATCCTCCCTCAGGGGGGTGCCGACGACCCCGAGGGCGTCTCCCTTCTCGACCTCCTCCCCGACGATACCATCCTCTTCTGCGCCTCCCCCTCCTTTATCTGCCAGCGTGTCGCCGATATCGCCGGAAGCTCCTATTCCGACTCCGCGGCTATTGCCGACGAAGGCGACCGCGACGCCATGTCGAAAGTCGTCGACCCGGCCCTCTTCAAGTCCCGCTTCGAGTCTTTCCGCATTTTCCGATTCGGTCTCTCCGAGCCTGATTCCGCTTTCGATCCCCAGGCCTCCCTCGATTTCGACTGCGCTCCTCAGGCCCTCTATCATAAGAATTTCGACCTCATAGCCGATTCTTTCAACAATTTCCTCTCCGAAGGCTACCGCATTTTCCTCCTCTCCGACTCCCCTCACCAGGCCGAACGACTAAAGGCCATTTTCGAGGACCGTGGCGATGAGATAAAGTTCACCCCCGTCCTCCCGACCCTCCACGAAGGTTTCGTCGACCGCCCGGGAAAAATCTGCTATTTCACTGACCATCAGATTTTCGACCGCTTCCATAACTATACCCTCCGCTCCGACCGAGCCCGCTCCGGAAAACTCGCCATGTCTCTCCGCGAGCTAAACCAGATTGAGGTTGGCGACTACATCGTCCATATCGACCACGGCATCGGTCGCTTCGGAGGCCTCGTCAAGACTGAGGTCAACGGCCGCCCCCAGGAGATGATCAAGCTCTTCTATCAGAACAATGACCTTGTCCTCGTCTCCATCCACGCCCTCCACAAGCTGTCAAAATATCGCGGCCAGGAGGGTGCGGCCCCAAAAATCAGCAAACTCGGCTCCGGCGCATGGTCGCGCCTCAAGGAACGCACGAAGTCCAAACTCAAGGACATTGCCCGCGACCTTATCCGCCTCTATGCCGCCCGCCGCACAGAGCAGGGATTCGCTTTCCCGCCCGATTCTTACCTCCAGCACGAACTCGAGGCCTCCTTCATCTATGAGGATACGCCCGACCAGCTGAAGGCTACCCAGGCCATAAAGGCCGACATGGAGTCGCCCCGGCCGATGGACCGCCTCGTATGTGGCGACGTGGGCTTCGGAAAGACCGAGCTCGCCATCCGTGCCGCCTTCAAGGCCGCCGACGGTGGCAAGCAGACCGCCGTCCTTGTCCCCACGACCGTCCTCGCCTTCCAGCATTACCGGACTTTCTCCGAACGCCTCAAAGACCTCCCCGTCCGCGTCGAGTTCCTTTCCCGCGCCCGCAAGCCAAAGGAGGTGAAGCAGATTCTCGCCGACCTCGAAGCCGGAAAAATCGACATTATCGTCGGAACCCACAAGCTCATTGGAAAGTCCGTAAAGTTCAAGGATTTGGGTCTTTTGATTGTCGATGAGGAACAGAAGTTCGGCGTCGCCGTCAAGGAGAAGCTGAAGCAGCTGAAAGTCAACGTCGATACGCTGACAATGTCGGCTACCCCCATTCCCCGGACCCTCCAGTTCTCCCTCATGGGCGCCCGCGACCTCTCCTCGCTGAACACGCCGCCGGCCAACCGCCACCCGATCGTCACCAACGTCTCCTCCCTCGACGATGATGTCGTCAAGGAAGCGATCTCCTTCGAACTCAGCCGTAACGGTCAGGTCTTCTTCGTCTCCAACCGGATCGAGAACCTGACCGAGCTCGAAACGAAGATTCGCCGCCTCGTCCCCGACGCCAGGATCGTCGTCGCCCATGGCCGGATGGCTCCCGAGACGGTCGAAAAGGCCATCATCGATTTCTACAACCACGACTACGACATCCTCCTCTCGACGACAATCGTCGAGAACGGAATAGACATGCCCAATGTCAACACGATCCTCGTCAACAACGCCGATTCCTTCGGCCTCTCCGAGCTTCATCAGCTCCGTGGACGCGTAGGCCGCTCCGACCGCAAGGCCTTCTGCTACCTACTCGTCCCTCCCGGAAAACCCTTGACACCGATCGCACGGCGCCGCCTCCACGCCATTGAATCCTTCTCCGACCTTGGCTCCGGCATCCACATCGCCATGCAGGACCTCGACATCCGTGGCGCCGGAAACCTCCTCGGGGCCGAACAATCCGGTTTCATAGCCGACCTCGGATATGAAGCCTACCAGCAGATCCTCAAGGAATCGGTCACGGAGCTCAAGACTCAGGAATTCTCCGACGAATTCACAGACCTCTCCGCCGGAAACGAAGAAGAATTCGTCGCCGACGTCACGATTGAATCCGACCTCGAACTCCGCCTCCCGCAGGAATACGTTCCCCAGGAAAACGAACGGATCACGCTCTACCGTCGCCTTGACCGCATGGAGCGCCCCGAGCAGATCGAAGAATTCCGGGAAATGTTGCGCGACCGCTTCGGAGCCATCCCGCAGACCACGGAACAGCTCATCCGCATCGTCCCCCTCCGGTTCGCCGCCAAGCGGCTCGGAATCGAGCGCCTCGTCCTCAAAGGCGGGGAAATGAGGCTCTTCTTCGTCGACCAATCCAACGGAGCCTACTATCAATCGAAAGCCTTCGGCAGGGTCATAGCCTTCATGCAGCAGAACCCCCGCCGCTGCGCCCCCAAAGAAGCCAACGGCCGCAACCAGATCGTAATCTCCTCCGTCCCCACAGTCTCCGACGCCCTCGACATCCTAACCCAAATCGAATCCTCCTCCCCCCTATAACCCCTAAAAAAATCACCTGCCGCAGTAGGGACGCGATAAATCGCGTCCAGAGCCCCGGAGGGGCTCAACCATGGTTAACCGCGGGCCCTTGCGGCCCGCGGAAAAAGCCCCATAAAAATAAAAAAGAGCCCCGGAGGGGCTCCACTATTGAGTCCTTGGGGGTTTGCAACCCCCAAGTCTAATCCTTACTTCTGCTCGCTCTTAAGTATATCCCGGATCTCCGTAAGCAGCTTCTCTTCCGGTGTAGGTTCCGGCGCCGGAGCTTCCTCCTCGACCTTCTCCTCCTTCTTCATGAACTTCATCGTATAGCGCAACGCCACGAAAATACTCAGCGCGATGATGAAGAAATCAACGATATTCTGGATAAACATCCCGTAATTGATCGCGACCTCCTCCACTGCCGCCGCGCCGGCTGCCGTGGCCTCATGACCCTCCTTGATCACATACTTCATGTTCGCATACCCGGCCCCGCCCGTGCATGCCGTGATAACCGGCATCAAAATGTCATTCACAAGTGAGCTCACGATCTTGCCGAACGCCCCGCCCACGATTACACCGACTGCCATGTCGACAACATTGCCCTTGAGCGCGAACGCCTTGAAATCTTCAATAAACTTTCCCATACCTTGGTTTCTTTTGTTATGTTTAGTTAATTTATAGTTCTTAAGTGTAATTTATCCCTCAGCAAAGCGAGGAAGTGATAAATTTTTGGTATCTTTGCACTCAAAATCCGCCATCCGCATAATCCGAATGGCCCCTTTTGGTGTTGTAATAACAACGGAGATCCCTTGTTTGGTTCACTTCCCCCCAGGATTTATTCTCCCGGAAGCGCAGCCACTCTCCTGATTCTAAACTTTTTTATCATAAAACTTTATCATAAAACCCAAATTTTTAACAGATTCACAAAATGACAAAGATTGGTATTAACGGTTTCGGCCGTATCGGACGCTTCGTCTTCCGTGCTTCAACTAAGCGTGACGACATCGAGGTAGTTGCTATCAACGACCTTCTCCCCGTTGACTACATGGCCTACATGCTCAAATACGACACGATGCACGGCCGCTTCGATGGAACTGTCGACTACGACCTCGACAAGAGCCTCCTCATCGTCAACGGCAAGGAAATCCAGGTTTCCGCTTGCCGCGACCCCAAGGAAATCGGCTGGGGCGGCAAAGGCGCTGAATACGTTGTCGAATCAACCGGTCTTTTCCTCACAAAAGAAAAAGCAATGGGCCACATCGAGGCTGGCGCTAAGTATGTAGTTATGTCCGCTCCCTCTAAAGACGACACCCCCATGTTCGTCTGCGGCGTCAACGAAAACACTTACGTCCCCGGTACGCAGTTCGTTTCCAACGCTTCCTGCACAACCAACTGTCTCGCTCCTATCGCTAAGGTCCTCAACGACAAGTTCGGTATCAAGG
>CAYZQA010000076.1:0-8224 GCA_964480745.1 uncultured Sangeribacter sp.
ATGATTCTCCAGAAGATGAAGAAGACCGCCGAGGATTATCTTGGTCAGCCTGTAACTGAAGCCATCATCACTGTCCCTGCTTATTTTGACGACTCTCAGCGTCAGGCTACAAAGGATGCCGGCGAGATTGCAGGTCTGAAGGTTATGCGTATTATTAACGAGCCTACCGCAGCCGCTCTTGCTTATGGTCTTGACAAATCCACAAAAGAGCAGAAGATCGCTGTGTTTGACCTTGGTGGCGGTACGTTCGATATCTCGATCCTCGAGCTCGGCGACGGCGTATTTGAGGTTAAATCTACAAATGGTGATACTCATCTTGGTGGTGATGACTTTGATAACGTTATCATTGACTGGCTTGCTGATGAATTCAAGAAAGATGAGGGCGTTGACCTCCGTCAGGATCCTATGGCTATGCAGCGTCTCAAGGAAGCTGCAGAAAAGGCAAAGATTGAATTGTCAAGCTCCACTTCAACAGAAATCAACCTTCCTTATATCACGGCAACTGCAAGCGGTCCGAAGCACCTCGTAAAGACTCTTACTCGTGCTAAATTTGAGCAGCTTGCTTCTAAGCTTATCGATGCTGTAGCAGCTCCTTGCGTTCAGGCTTTGAAGGATGCAGGTTATACAGCAGCCGAAATTGATGAGGTCATTCTCGTCGGCGGTTCGACCCGTATCCCGGCTATCCAGACCAAGGTTAAGGAAATTTTTGGAAAAGAACCCAACAAGGGTGTTAACCCCGATGAGGTTGTGGCTATTGGTGCAGCTATTCAGGGTGGTGTCCTTAGTGGAGATGTAAAGGATGTTCTTCTTCTTGATGTCGTTCCTCTTTCGATCGGTATCGAAACCATGGGTGGCGTGATGACCAAGCTTATCGAAGCAAACACCACTATTCCTACCCGTAAGAGCGAAACATTCTCTACGGCAGCTGATAACCAGCCTGAGGTAACAATCCGTGTCCTTCAGGGTGAGCGTCCTATGGCAGCTGACGACAAGCTCCTTGGAGAGTTCAACCTTGGAGGTATCGCTCCTGCTCCTCGTGGTGTTCCTCAGATCGAGGTTACATTTGAGGTTGATGCCAACGGTATTCTTAACGTAACGGCTAAGGATAAGGCAACCGGTAAGGAACAGTCAATCCGAATCGAAGCTTCCAGCGGTCTTAGCGACAGCGAGATCCAGAGAATGCGCGACGAGGCTAAGGCAAACGAAGAAGCCGATAAGAAAGCTAAGGAACGTGCTGACAAATTGAATCATGCCGACTCTGTGATCTTCCAGACCGAGAAACAGCTTGCTGAACTTGGCGACAAGATTCCTGCTGACAAGAAAGCAACTGTCGAGGCAGCTCTTGAAAGACTGAAAGAAGTCCACAAGAACCAGCTTGTAGAAGATGTTGACAGCGCAGTCAAAGCCGTTACGGATGCATTCCAGGCAGCTGCCCAGGACATCTACAATGCTCAGGCAGCAGCCGGTCAGGCAGCCGGAGGCGCATCAGCTCAGGACACAACTTCTCACCCCGGTGAAAAAGACATCGACGATGTCGAATTTGAGGAAGTGAAGTAAGATATAGATAAAACCAATATTTAATTTGGGTGTAACCACTTGGTTGCACCCAAATTTTTTGTCATATGCTTAATTATTGTTAACTTTGCATTCTGATACAGCCTTTAGTGCTTATGTCAGTCCCTAAGCAAACAATAACAACAAAAACATAAAGACGCTCTCATAATATGAAGCCATTACAAAAGAAACTGTCCGAGTATGATGCTCCCCAGAAGGCAAAAGCCGCCGGAGTCTATCCTTACTTCCGTCCAATCTCCAGCCAGCAGGACACTGTTGTGAAGATGAACGGAAAAGATGTCCTCATGTTCGGATCTAACAGCTACATGGGGCTTACGAATCATCCCAAGGTGATCGAGGCTGCCGTTGAAGCAACCAAGAAATATGGCACAGGGCTTGCCGGTTCTCCATTCCTAAACGGAACCTTGACCATCCATCGGGATCTTGAGGCACGTCTTGCCGACTATGTCGGAAAGGAAGATGCAATGCTTTACTCCACCGGTTTCGGAGTCAACCTCGGAGTCGTATCCACTTTGACCGGACGTGAAGATTACATCATTCTGGACGAACAGGACCATGCCTCCATTATTGAGGGCCGTCGACTTTCTTTCTCCAATTATCTGAAGTATAAACACAACGACATGGCTTCCCTCGAAGCCCAGCTGAAGAAATGCGACCCCGATAAAGTCAAGCTCATCGTCACTGACGGAGTGTTCTCCATGGAAGGGGATGTTGCCAATCTTCCGGAAATCGTTCGCTTAGCAAAACAGTATAACGCTACGGTAATGGTTGACGAAGCCCATGGCCTCGGCGTATTTGGTGAAGGGGGACGCGGCACATGCTGGCATTACGGGGTTCAGGATGATGTCGATCTAATCATGGGAACTTTCTCCAAATCCCTCGCGTCTCTCGGAGGATTCATTGCCACCGACAAGACCATCACAAACTATCTCCGTCATCATTCCCGCTCCTATATCTTTACGGCTGCCATCACTCCGGCTGCCACAGCCGCTGTCAATGCTGCTCTTGACATCATTATAGCCGAGCCTGAGCGTCAGGAACATCTCTGGAACATCACGAAATATGCTCTTGACAACTTCAGGGAAATGGGATGCGAGATAGGCCACACTTCGACTCCGATCATCCCCCTCTTCATCCGCGATGACTATAAGACCTTCCAGATCACGCGCGACCTCCTCGACGAAGGCGTATTTGTGAACCCTGTCGTAACGCCGGCTGTCGCTCCGCAGGATACGCTGATCCGCTATTCTCTGATGGCTACGCATACGAAAGAACAGGTTGCTCAATCGCTTGAAGCGATCCGAAAAGTGTTCAAAAAACATGATCTGATCAAATAAGCGAAGTCCAAAATCAAGTCATAAAAAATTGTCGGAGATAACTTTAGAAATCTCCGACATTTTTTTGGAATAAATGCTGCCTTTACATATTGGATAATAAGCGAAAATCTGTTAAATTCGCATCCTGTTATCAAGCCAGATTAACCGATGAGGCTTGAAAACATTTAGGTATTAAGCCGGAGTTAAAGAAAATCCGCAATATTAAAAATACTTCAATATTCGCTCTAAAATGATATACAGATTCAAGTTAGTTAGTGACGAGGTTTCGAATTTCATGAGGGAAATCGAAATCGATTCAGAAAACACTTTCCTGCAGCTTAGAAATGCAATATTAGAAAGTGTTGACTACAGCAAAGATGAGCTCGATTCCTTTTATACCTGCAATGACTCCTGGGAGCGCGAGGAAGCCATTACTCTGGAAGATATGGGAGATACTGCCAGCGACCGTGACCAGTGGCTCATGGAAGATACCGAGATAAGCGAACTCATCGACGATGAAGGCCAGAAACTTGTTTTTGAGTTTGACATTTTTGGTCAGAGGTGCTTCTTTATGGAGCTTAAGGAAATAATCCCCGGAAGATCGCTTGCAGACCCGCTATGTACGATGAAACGCGGTGCTGCTCCCAAACAGATTCTGGATCTTGCAGAATTGGATCAGCAAATTGAAAGTAAAACTGCTCAGCAACCTGCCATCGAACAGGAACTTGATATAGAAACGCTTGATTCTTCCCAGTTTGATGATGAAGAACTTGACGAAGGCTTTGATATCATGGACATGAACTGATATTGGACTTCTCCGAAATTTATCGGACCCAAGATTGGAAAGGATAAATAAAGAAGACTTCGTGAATCCCAATGGCAATTCACGAAGTCTTCTTTATTTCTTAGTCTGTAGTCGGCCGCGTCAGTTTCTTTTGACGATCTTCTCGGTCTTGCCGTCTTTCATCATTATGTAGAATCCCGGAGAGAGATTATCAAATTGACGGGAAATCTCCCGACCATGAAGATCAAAGTAAATCTCCGCAGATTCTGCCGACGATATTTCCTTCACGTCAGTTGAAATTCCCTTATGCAATTCCATATTGTCGATAAGGACAAGTTGACCGGGCGCATATATGTTGATATAATTCCGCCCGCTGCCCAATTCGAGCTCTGTCCAGGGGATTTCCACGATTTGTGGAATCTCACCTTGAGGCCTTTTAAGCACTTTCCAACAATATCCGTAAATATCTTTATCAGCGTTTATTTCGACCATCGGAGTCCGGTCAGCATCGACATCGATGGCGGCCTCCCCTAAGGGTTCCTTTGAAAATGCTATCAACAGCAAGTTATAAAGATTCAAGGGAGTCAGGGTGCCGTTATTATGTGATGTCAACATGGCGGCTTTGGTTGAGAAATAATATTTGGAGCTGTCAAGGTCGATCGGATATACATAATGGGCATACTCCAGATCTTTTCTTTCCGCGATACTGGTTTCCGTGTTGGGTTGGGGGAGAAGTTCTTCATCCCAATATTGCAAAGTGATTACGGAGCTTGAGTCTGTCTCCCCGACAAAAATATTTTCTTTGTCGGGCCCCCACTGAATATGATTGTTCTCAACCGGCAGGAAGCAACTCCAGCCTTTGACTGAAGAAACGAAAGGAAGAATTTCTCCATTCCCGGAAAGAGCCTGCCATCCCGAATTGTAAAAAGCTTCCGGATTGTTGGAATTTTCAGAACTGAGTTCGGGAATAATATCCTTGAGAAGGTTGTCGGGTTCCATCATTGGATCCGCGCAGAAAGAGGAGGGGGAGATCAGGAGAAGACCCCCTGCAAGCCAAATATTCCGGAGAAATCCGGCGTAGGTTGGATAATTCTTCATAGGTTCGTTTCTGGTGTAAGATTCTGTTGTTAGATATAGTTAAAGGGGAAGACGCTATTCATCGTCATCCCCGCCAAATAAACGGTCGAAAAATCCTCTTTTCTCTTCAGGCTTGAAATTCACGGAAAGGTTATGGTCGGTCTTGCTGAAGAACAGAATGTGTCCTCTAAAAACAAAAGCGACATTACGATCAAATTCAAGAACGGCATATAAACTCCGGGTCAGAAACCGTTTAAAGGGACTGAATTCCTCCAGATTGTCAACTATGATCTCAGGGCCATCCACCGTTATGGAATGATGAGGTTTCAATAGTTCGATGTGATAGTCGAGATTCAGTTCATCTGCGGATTTTGCCGGCTTCTTGTATTTCTTATAGATTTCTTTGATTACTTCTTCCGTGATCATTCTGATAGACCTTTAAGGAGATTAGAGTCCGGAATCTCCGGGTAGGTTTTACTCATCCCCAATTCTTTGCTGTCTCTTGGTGATAGTGAGGAGCTGCGAGGGAGAGAAGGTGATCAGAAGATGCAGTTGAATGCATTCCATATTTATAACTTTTAAAGGGGCCATTCGGTTCACTCTCTTCTTTGAATTTAATTTAAATTAGAAAGCATTCTTTGACAATCCGCCCTTAACGCTCTAAAAAATTCCGGCGCAGATCTCTAATAAAGAAATCTGCGCCAGAAAATATATGGGATTTGAATTGTTATCCGAGGAAGCTCAGGAGCACACCGGCTGCCACAGCCGATCCGATCACGCCGGCCACGTTCGGGCCCATGGCATGCATCAGAAGGTAGTTGGAGGGATCATATTCCAATCCGACATTATTGGAGATTCGCGCCGCCATCGGAACCGCCGATACGCCGGCATTACCGATAAGGGGATTGATCTTTTTGCCCGGACGAAGGAATATATTAAACAGTTTGACCGACAAAACTCCCGCAGACGAGGCGATGATGAAAGCCAGGAAGCCAAGTCCGAAGATAAGAAGAGTGTCAATCGTTATGAACTTATCTGCCTGGGTGGATGCTCCGACAGTCAGACCAAGAAGAATAGTGACAATGTCAGTCAAAGCGTTGCTCGCTGTCTTGGCCAGACGGGTAGTGACCCCACTCTCACGCAGTAAGTTGCCAAAGAAGAGCATTCCAAGAAGAGGAAGACCGGAGGGAACTACGAAACAGGTGAGGATAAGTCCGACCACCGGGAAAATGATTTTCTCTCCTTGCGTAACGACTCGGGCCGGTTTCATCTTTATGGTCCGTTCCTCCTTGGTTGTGAATAGCCTCATGATAGGGGGCTGGATAAGTGGGATCAAGGCCATGTATGAATAAGCCGACACTGCCACGGCTCCCAACAATGCAGGATTGAGCTTAGAGGTGGTGAAAATGGCTGTCGGGCCGTCTGCGCCTCCGATGATTGCGACACACCCTGCAGAAAGAGGGTCAAAGCCGCAGAGGAGCGCGAGCATATATGCTCCGAAGATACCGAATTGGGCGCACGCTCCGATTATCATCAACTTAGGATTGGCCAATAGGGCAGAAAAGTCTGTCATTGCGCCGACGCCAAGGAAGACTAATGGGGGATACCATCCCTTTTCCACACCGTTATAGAGAATATTAAGGACAGACCCCGGCTCATATATGCCGATTTCCATTCCCGGTTGGAAAGGGATATTGCCAATAAGCATGCCGAAGCCAATAGGGACAAGCAGCAGCGGCTCAAAGTTCTTCTTAATCGCCAGCCAGACAAAGAAACATCCGACGGCAAGCATCACAAGGTTCTTCCACGTGCAATTGTAGAAACCCGTGAACTCCCAGAATGTCTGCAATGTCTGCGAGATAAATTCCCCGAAGGAATAATCGCTTAGCAAAATCATATTATATAGGATAGGGGAGTTTTATTCGATAATCATGATGTCGTTTCCTTCCAGGAGAGCGTCTCCTACGGAAACGAGAATCTGTTTCACTGTTCCCTCCTTGAAGCTGCGGATGTCGTTCTCCATCTTCATAGCTTCAAGAACAGCAACCTTGTCTCCGGATTTGATCTGGTCGCCGACTTTGACAGTAATGGCTGTGATTGTGCCCGGAAGAGGGCTCTTTACAGCAGCCGGATTTGAAGCCATAGCCGGTTTGGGCGCCGGCTTGGATGTAGTCAGATTTTTTGAGCCCATGTTGGTCTGTCCAGACTGCGTCAGGGCCGGACGTTGAGGAGCTGATTTTTTCTTGTCAAGCTCTACCTTGTAGGGGACGCCGTTGACTTCCACAACAACTTCATTGTCGCTGACATCGCCAACCGCCACCGTAAATTTATTACCGTTTATCTTATACTTATACTCTTTCATTGCTTTGTCAGGCTAATCACATTTTGCGCCGTTCCGAATGGGGTTGCTCGGGAAGATGACGCATATTATATATTTTGGAGTTCCAGGGGGAATATGCTTTCCGCATTCTGCGGATCGTCAGGATAGTATCCTCGATGTCGTGACCCTGACCGAAATGTTCGGCAAGAGCCATGCCGATCGCGGCGATCACCTCGCCGGAATCGACTTCATCGTGATGGTCTTCGGAAGTGTCGGGCGTTACGCCGTGTGCGCTATGCTTTCTTCTTGTCTGCAGAGTAGTCGATATTTTGCCGAAGCCAAGGAAAAGAAGACTCAAAATAATCAAGGCAGCCAGCACTATCCCCATCGCAATGATGGTTATCGCGCCTCCGAACCTGTCATTTTCAGCCGCGTTCCTTGCCTTCTCAGCCTGGATGGCTTTCTTTGCAAGTTCGCTTTCCTGGACGGTGTTGACCTCGGTGCTATTGACCCAGTCGCCTTCAACCTCAGTCTGGTCTCCCTGAACGGAAACCTCCTGATAAGTCTGGTCAGGCTCGGCCAAAATCGGCGCGGAGGCTATTGCCCCCGCGCTGAATATTGCCGACAGCACAGCGCTTAAGAATAATTTTTTAAGCATTTTGCTGTTTAGTTGATTTTACAAAGGAATGTTACCATGTTTCTTGGCCGGGTTGGTCACCTTCTTGGTAGCCAACATGTTGAGGGCCTTGATGATGCGGAAACGAGTGTTACGAGGCTCGATGACATCGTCAATGTAGCCATACTTGGCAGTCTGGTAGGGATTTGCAAAGAGGTCGCTGTATTCATCCTGCTTCATCTTGATATATTCGACAGGATTTTCCTGGTTCTTGGCCTCCTTGGCATAAAGAACGCCGACCGCACCCTCAGCACCCATAACTGCGATCTCAGCAGAAGGCCAAGCGTAGTTCATGTCGCCGCGGAGCTGCTTGCAGCTCATCACGATATGGCTTCCGCCGTAGCTCTTGCGGAGCGTGACAGTAACCTTGGGAACGGTAGCTTCTCCGTAAGCATACAGCAGCTTGGCTCCGTGAAGGATGACGCCGTTGTATTCCTGGCCTGTGCCGGGGAGGAAGCCCGGAACGTCCACGAGAG
>CAYZQA010000077.1:0-8138 GCA_964480745.1 uncultured Sangeribacter sp.
GCGTTCAGATTTTTTTGTAATTTTAGCCCGACATTGCTCACGCGCCGATTCGTGGAGACCTTCATTTCGGCGCGGAGCCACCATTACTTTCATTAAAACTACCATTTTATGAGAACGACAAAGATGCGAAGCCTTGCTGCGGCGGCCATTCTGCTGGCCGGCGCAGGCGCCTATGTGGCTTCGGCATGGAACGGTCGGGGCGACACATTTAAGTTGCTCGGAAGTTCCTCATCCGCTCCGGCTTCCCGCCATGAGACTGGAAAGCAGCCGGCTGAGTTCGCAAGGCAGTCTGATCAATCAGTAGAAATCCCTGTCAGAAGAGCCGAGGCCATGGAGGGTCTGACCGTTATCGGCGTCATGAGAACCAACGGCAATTTTGACGACCCCATGATTGCCTCCTTTTCCACTTCAGGCGATTTCGATTTCCAGGTCCTTGTCGGGAGCGGCGTGGCCGACCTTGCACGCGGCGGTTTCTCCGACGGCGAGGGACATTATTATGCGCTCGCTTCTCGCCAGATTGTCAAGTTCGACACTTCAAGCTGGAATCTCAGCGACGCGGAACGAACGGATTTTGACCTCTCTGATTGCGGTTTCCCAAAGACGGCCACTTACGACATGTCCTCCGGGACCGCTTATGGCTGTTTCGAGGATGAATTGTATGCCTGGGAACCCACTTATTCGTTGTGTTCGTTCGACGTGACCACCGGAAAAGTGACTAAGCTGATCAGCCTTCCCGGAGGCAACAGCGGGGTGGCATATGGCCTTGCAGCCGACGCACGGGGAAACATCTATGCCATCCTGAAGTATGACGAAAAGAATCCGTCTTCATACTATCCCGCTTTATATAAGGCAGACCTCTCGTCAAAGAAACTTGAATATGTCGGCAACACCGGCGTCAACCTGTCGGGATACTACACCGGGGCAGCCTGCGATCCTGACACGGGGAAGCTATATTTCATGGCCGACGCCGCCAACAAGGCCGCCCTGTATGAACTGGACACCACAACGGGCGAGGGCTCGCTCGTGCTTCAGATGCCAAACAATGAGCAGTTCTCCGGAATCTATATCCCGCGGACTTCAACCTCCGCCGATGCGCCGGCTATGCTGAAGGACCTCGCCGTCGATTATTCCGACGCGCAGGGACACGGTACGCTTTCCTTCACGGTTCCGGAAGTGACCTACGGCGGCTCGGCCCTCGAAGGGTCCGTGGCGTTCATTGCTACTTGCGGAGACTGGGTCCTCGCTTCCGGCACGCGCCAGCCTGGCGAGAAGGTCACGGCCGGCGTGACTGTACCCGGCGCGGGCGCTGCGACTGTCAAGGTGAAGCTGACTTCAGCCGGCCACTCATCCGAGTCCGCGCTTGAGACATGGGTAGGCAACGACACTCCGCTTGCCCCGACTAATGTCACGGCGTCGGCCACAGGAAACGACGTGACCATCCGTTGGGACGCCCCGACAAAGGGAATCCATGGCGGTTATCTCGATGCGGACGCGCTTCGTTACGACGTGACGATCCAGCCCGTGGGGACTAAGGTCGCCGATCAGGTCTCCGCGACTGAATGCACAGCCACGCTCTCCCTCGCTGAGCCGCAGAACCTGACTGCAGAAGTCACGGCCACGGCTGCCGGACTCGTCAGCCAGCCCGCGGAGTCGGCCAAGTTTGTCGCAGGAGCGGCCTTTGCGCTCCCATATCGCCAGACGTTCGATTCCCCGGAGGCCCTCGACCTCTTCACGATCGCCGACCTGCATGGCGACGGAGCAACCTGGCATGTCTATAAAGGGGATACGGAGGCCTACGCACAGTGTGAATACCACGACAAGAACCCCAAGGATGACTGGCTCTTCACTCCGGCTCTACATCTGGAGAAAGGACATCAGTATTCCCTTTCTTTCCAGGCTTCCTGCCTGATGGTCCGTTCGTTTGAGGAGATCCTCGAAGTCAAGGCCGGAAAAACGGCGACTCCCGAAGGGATGACCATCACTATCCTTGAACCCGAGAAGATCAACAACCCGATGTCTTGGTCCTGGTATGATTATTCGTTCATACTCACTGTGGAGGAGGATGGGGATTACCATATCGGATTCCACGCTATGAGCGAGCCGGCTCAGTTCCGTCTTGCCCTCGACAACCTACTTATCGAAGGAGCTTCGCTTGACGCACCTGTCGCTCCCTCCGAGCTGACCGCCAAGGGCATGGCCGGCGGCGAGCATAAGGCCACAGTCTCCTTCCGCGCTCCCGAAGCCGCGAACAACGGCACGGCGCTCGGCGAACTTGAGGCCGCTTACATCTACGTCAACAATCGCCTTGCTTACACTTTCGAGAATCCGGCTCCCGGAGCCATCCTTTCCGCTGAAGTCGAGACCGAGGAGGGAAGCAATGAAATCGATGTGTATGCCGCAAACGCTGCCGGACGAAGCATGGCTGCCCATACCACAGTCTACACCGGCAAGGATGTTCCCGCCGCACCGGGCAATTTCACTGCTAAGGTGACGCCCGAGGGCGTCGTGCTCTCCTGGGATGAGCCTGAAGGCCTTCATGGAGGCACGGTCGATCCCGCGGAATGCGTCTATTACATAGGACGCTATGTCAACGGGGAAATCGATATTGTCGCCTACGGACTCACGGGCACAACGACTGTCGTAGATAATTATTCGGCGGATTATCAGACCGTCGTGACCTACGGCATTTCCGCCTCCAATCCTCTTGGAGACAGCCCGACGGGCATGTCTAACAGCATCATCGTCGGCGGCGAGGCGCTTACGCTTCCCTTCCGCGAGACGTTCGCAAGCGGCTTCGTCAGCTCGCTCTGGCAGAACCAGGTTGTCGACATGCAGGGCGTAGGCTCATGGCGCACGTATGACCCCGAGCTCGACACGAATGTCCAGCCGGTCGATGACGACTATGGCTGCATCGTCTTCCATCCGAATGCTGTAGGCGACAAGACGCGTCTATTCTCCGGATTGATTTCGCTCGTGCCTTCCTCGCATCCCGTGCTTGAGTTCTGGTATCGCGGCAACGGTTCGGACGGACAGGTCGTCCTCGTCGAGGCCAACAAGGGCATGACCGATTGGGAGACGATCGGGACAATCACGCTCGAAGGCTCCAATGTCTGGAAATGCGCCAAGATCGCCCTCGACGACTTCAAGGATTGCGACTCGTTCCAGATCGCTTTCCAGGGCAATGCCAAGAATCTGAACTACATCTATATCGACGACATCACGATCCGCGATGTCCGTCAGCATGATCTCGCCGTTGCGCTCACAACGCGCAAGAACTTCCATTACGGCACGCCCGAGACGCTTGAAGCTGCCGTCACGAACATGGGCGAGAAGGCTTCCGGGGGCTTCACTGTCGAGTTCTACGCCGACGGCAAGCTCCTGGATTCGCGCCAGAAGCCGGGCCTCGATCCGGACGAGACGGCATATATCTCCCTTGAACATTCCGTAGGCCTCGGCGCAGAGGATGAGTCTGAACTTGTCGCCAAGGTGGTATATGACGCTGATGAATATCTCGACAACAATACGTCGTCGAAGCAGACGCGCAACCATCTCCCGCTCTATCCCGCTCCGCGCGATTTCCGCCCTGTCGGCGAGTCGAACGGTTCGTTCGCATGGACCGAGCCGGAAGAATGGGTCGTTCCCGACCTTAAGGCCGTCACCGATGATTTCGAAGGTTATGAGCCCTTCATCATCGACGAGATCGGCGACTGGACCGTAGTCGACGAGGATGGGGCGGACGGAACGTTCGGTATCCTGGGTCTCCACTTCCCATTCCGTCAGGCGGCGAAGTCATGGCAGGTGTTCAACCTCCGTGCGCTCGGCTTGACCCCGGCTGAGGACGACACGTCCTGGGATGGCCATTCGGGCAATTCGTTCCTGATCGCGTTTGCCGACCTTGACCGCAAGAATGACGACTGGCTCATTTCTCCGATCCTCAGCGGCGACGCACAGACGATTTCCTTCTGGGCCAAGAGTATCAACACGTTCTGGTATGGGAACGAGACGTATGAGGTGCTCGCTTCCTCGACCGGCAAGGAACTGAGCGACTTCAAGGTGGTCACGAGCGGAGAAGTCGATATGGAATGGACCGGAATCCGCGTCAAGCTACCGGCCGGAACGAAGTATTTCGCAATCAAATGCACTTCGGAAGACAAGTATATAATGTGTCTCGACGACATCACGTATATTCCCGGCGTCGACATGCCCGATGATTTCAGCCTCGTCGGATATAATGTCTATCGCGACGGAAAGAAGGTCAACGACAAGGTGCTCGACACGACTGCCTTCAGCTGCGAGGCATCGCTGAACGAGACATTTGCCGCCACGGCTGTCTACACCACCGGCGAATCCCGCTTCTCGAACCTCTACACGACTTCTGTCGGCTCTGTTGCCGAGGAACTCCCGGCCGAGGTTGCGGTCGAGGGCAAGGATATTGTTGTCCGCGGTGCGGAAGGTCTTGAGGTTTCGATTGTCGCTGCCGACGGCGTGACGCTCTACAACGGCGTTCCTTCCTCGACGCTCGTCTGCAAGGCCGCTTCCGGCGTCCATGCTGTCCGCGTTGACGGCAAGGCCGTGAAGGTTATTGTCAAGTAAGCAGAAGATTCTTGTCAATCTATAAAATGCCCCGCTTCGGAATGGTCAGAGGCGGGGCATTATTTTGATTAGCTTTCTTGATAATCTTTAAAGGCTTTCGCGGAGAATCTCAACGACTGTCGCATGGTTGAGTTTCTCGTATCCGTTGCCGGATATGACCGTCGCGTCGGCAATCTTGTCGAGCATGTCGGGCGTCACGCCTAAGGAAGATATTTCCGTTGCCGCGCCGATTTCGCGGATCCAGGCTGCCAGCGCATCGATTCCTTCCGAGGCCAATTGCTCCTCGCTCTTTCCTTCGGCGGGGATTTCCCAGACCACGCGGGCAAAGCGCGCGAAGCGGTGGAGGCCATATTTCATCACATGGCGATAATAGGCCACGGAAATGCCGGAGAGGGTCATGCCGTGGGTGGCGTTCGTATAGGCGCCGATTGCATGGCCGATCATATGGACCATCCAGTCCTGGCCCTTACCTTCGCCGATGAGGGTGTTGAGGGCCCAGGTAGCCGACCACATGATATTGGACCGAGCCTCATAGTTCTCAGGATCCTTCACGGCCACGCGGCTCGAAGATATGAGCGAGCGCATGAGGCCTTCCGCCAGGTAGTCGGACGTCGAATCGTCATCTCCGGAGAAATACTGCTCCATGATATGGCTCATCGTGTCGAAGATACCTGCCACCATCTGGTGTCGGGGCAGCGAGAATGTGTAACGCGGGTTAAGCACGGCAAATTTCGGCATGACCTCTTCGCCGAACACTTTCCCGAGCTTGAGGTTCTCGGCATGATTCGTGATAACCGAACCTCCGTTCATCTCCGAGCCTGTTCCGGCAAGCGTAAGGACAGCTCCGACAGGGATAATCCGTTCGCCCGGCTTCGGATCCTCCTGATGGACCCAGAAACGTTCCCAGGCGTTGCCGTCATACCATGCGGAGACGCTTACGGCCTTCGCATAGTCGATCGTCGAACCGCCGCCGACTGCGAGGATGAAATCGACATCGTTCTCGCGGGCCACGCGGCGACCTTCGTTGAGTTTGTCGACCGTGGGGTTGGCCATCACGCCTGGAAGCTCGACAACTTCCTTCCCGGCTGCCTGAAGGGCCGCCATGACATCGTCGTAGACACCGTTACGCTTGATCGAGCCTCCTCCGTATGTGAGGAGCACCTTCTTGCCGAAGCCCTTCAGCGCCTCGGCGAGGTGTTTCTGGGCTTCATCTCCGAAATAAAGTTTCGTGGGATTGGAATAAATGAAATTTCCTAACATCGTTTAAGTTTTTTATAACGCGAACATCGGGACGCAACTTTCGGCTGCGCCCGCTTCGCATAGCAAGTTTTCAATCTTTATAACGTCTTGGGAGCCATAATTGCTCACTGCATGAACAACTCTCCGCCGCTTCTCCTTATAAAGATATGATAAGTTTAAGAGAAGTTCGGGATTTGGAGGAATTGATGCGCTGGCGCGCGGAAGTGATTGAGACGGTATTCGGCCAGAAAGCCGACGCCGATCTGCTGCGCGCCAACCGGAGATATTATGAACGAAACGTGCCGAAAGAGAGCCACGTTGCCATTGTTGCCTCTTGCGACGGGGAGGAATGCGGCTGCGGGGCTGTCTGCCTCACGGAAGAACTGCCCTCACCCGACAATCCCTCCGGACTTTGCGCCTACATAATGAACATATATGTCAGGGAGCGGTTCCGCAATCAGGGCGTGGCTCATCATGTCGTCTCTCGACTCATTGAAGAGGCGAAACGGCGCGGCTGCGGAAAGATATATCTGGAAACGACCGACGAAGGACGGCCGGTCTATGCCTCGCTCGGGTTCAGCGATATGCCCGACATGATGAAATATAAAAATAAAGCAAGATTATGAAGATACAGATAGGATCGCTTGAATGCGATTGCAGCGAGGTTGTCAACCGGAACAGCATTGCATATATCCTCTATCCGATGGAAATGCTCGGAGCCTGGATAGGGCCGGCGGCGAAGAAATATGGCGTTACGATAGTGGCCATCACGGGGATGGACTGGCAGAATGTGTTCAGTCCCTGGCCCGCGGCGGGAGTGCCGAAAGGAACGCCTGATTTCAAAGGTGAATCGCCAGAATTCCTGCGACTGTTGCAGGAGAAAGTGGTTCCTGAGGTGGAGAGCAAATTGGGTATGGACGCCACGCTGGAACGGACGCTTGTCGGCGTCTCCATGTCCGGACTCTTCGCGCTTTGGCAATGGATGGAATGCGCGACATTCCGCAACATCGCCTCCCTGTCGGGCTCGTTCTGGTATGAAGAATTCCTCGCCTGGATGCAATCGAGGACAATTCCAAAGAAGGCCGGAAAAGCGTTCTTCCTGCTCGGCGACCAGGAAGCGAAAACGAAAGTGAAGCAATTCGCTACGGTCGCCACGGACACGGACGAGATTGTCTCCCTGCTCAAGAAAGCCGGGATAGACACTCACTTCCTCAGCGTACCGGGGAATCACTACTCCGATCCCATCCCGCGCCTCGACTACGCCTTCACATGGCTGTTTTCATAAAGGCCGCTTTGCAACGTTTTTCATAGGGGCCGCTTTGCAACGTTGCAATCTCCCGGCGGCAGGGGAGGCGTCAAAATATTGAAACGTTACGGAAAATCGGAAGTAGGTTAGGGAAGGGTTAACTTTGCAATGTCAACGACAAAGTATACTCTTTGCAATGTCAACGACAAAGTATACTCTTTGCAATGTCAACGACAAAGTTTAACCCTCTAACCGTAAAAAGCCATGTATAACAACAATCAGCACGCCGTCACTCCCAAGCTCATCCGGGGCGCCATCTGGGGCGTGGCAGGAATAGTAGTCATCATAGTCGCCATGGCCTTCATCCGCCCGTGGTACAACGTCTGGTCGCAGGAAATGGAAGGGAAAGCGGAATTCGCCAAAGCCGAGCAGAACCGTAAATTCAAGATCGAAGAAGCCCGCGCCAACCTTGAAGCCGAAAAGCTCAACGCTCAGGCCGAGATCGAACGCGCCAAAGGCGCGGCGGAAGCCATCCGGATCGAGAACGGATCGATCACGCCGACCTACATCCAATACCTCTGGGTCCGTCAGCAATCCGACCTCAGCGACAAAACCGTCATCTACGTCCCGACGGAAACCAACCTCCCCATTCTCGAATCCACCCGCGCCCTCACCCTCCCGCAAGACTGACGAGGGATGTTATTGAGGAGGGGTATTTAAGAAAGTTATTATTTGTGTTTAGGTAAAATAATTCAAAGTGTTTAGGGAACTAATTGCTAAATTCAGAGTCCTTTATTTCAAAGAAGTCCACGACTACAAAAAATAGAAGTAGAAAGTTTTCAAGGAAAGTAGAAAATAAATAATTGAGAAGTGGATAAACAAAGAGAAGTGGTAACCATTGAGAAGTGGAAAAACCATTGAGAAGTGGATAAACCAGAACCTGCCTTTTCAGAATCCTTGTCCGGTCGGGGACCGACGGCAGCTCCGCTGCCCAGGCCCCGACCCCTTTTTTCTGTGAAGCCAGGAAGCAGCTTGATCAGAATCGGCGGGACATCTCAAA
>CAYZQA010000078.1:0-8079 GCA_964480745.1 uncultured Sangeribacter sp.
TGATTGAGAATATCAAATTGTTTCTTGACAGTGTAAATCTTTCAGGACCCATTGCAGGGTTCTGCACATTCCTTATTATCGGGCTCTTTCATCCCCTTGTGATTAAAGGGGAATATTACCTGGGCCAGAAATGCAACATTCTGTTCCTCATCTCAGGAATTGCCACCCTGATTCTTTCCCTCTACTCCTCAGGCCTCGCATCCATCCTTTGGGGCGTCACGGCCTTCTCATCTTTCTGGTCGATCATTGAGGTCCGCGAGCAGCGGGAGCGCGTGCGCAAAGGCTGGTTCCCGGCCAATCCTCGCCGTAAAGAAGCATGCTCAAACGAACAAACTGATTCTGAATGATTGACTTTAGAGTCAGTTCCCATCCTTCCGGCATCTCTCCCCGTTAACAAATTGCGGGCCTTGTTAATTAGTCGCATATTGTTTTTAACACTTCTTCCGAATTGCCTCTTAATTATTGCTAAATAGCAATATAAGGGTTGCAAATGATGTCTTGCAGTTATAATTTTGCACTTGGAAAAGTGAAAAGTCATTGAAACGACTCTTATAGATATTCTTCCGACTTGCTCTTAATGCGACAATCATAACCCAACAAATCCTTTATAAAAATCAATTCTTTATCATTCATTACGACGACCTTTGATGCCCAAGCGTAACGGATGAAATCAGACAGGAAGCCATACAGCTTCCCGTCAGGGACCGCTGTCGATTCATGATAGGCGCATCTCCCTGACTTCTCAAAAGAAAAACAAACCTGAATATAACCAAAAACTGACAGATAATGAACAATTTCTGTAAATACTTTTGCGGGAGCCTCTTTTTGGTTGGCCTCGCATCCTGCGCCAGCGAAGAACCTGCCCTCACCGAAATCCCCCGTTTTGAAGGAGACAAGGCGGTGATGAACATCAATATCTTTGCAACCGGCGAGTCAACAAGGGCCGACGGTCCGTCTGCCAGCTATGGAAAAGGAAGTGACGACGAGAATTATGTCCGTAAGCTCAACTTCTATTTCTACGACAAGGCCGGCGAATATGTGACATGTAAGGAAGGCGTTGCCTACACCGCCTCCGGAACCGGCTCAAGCCATCTCGTTGAGGAAATCGGCACAAGCCGCATCGTCCTTACCGACCTTCTCGGCCAGAACTATCCTTCTTACGTTGTCGCCGTCCTGAACTATAACACGGGCAACACCGGCGAGGATAACCGCTTCAAGAAAGGACTCCGTTCGATCTATGAGGAACTCCGTTCCTCCAACCCCTGGTCGGAGAATCAGACCTCCGGTAAAATCACGGATTTCGTCATGACCAACGCAACCCATAGCGGGAACGCCGAAGACTTCTATTACTTCGCCACCCCCGTTTCCGAGGAGAACTTCGCCCTCCAGCCCGAAGGCGCAACTTCCGGGGATGCCTGGGACGAGGCCGCCCTCAAAGCCAAGCCAGTTGATATCTATGTCGAGCGTCTTGCCGCCAAGATTGAACTCAAGTTCCCCGGCTATACGCTTTCTGATGAAGGATATTACGAGGTAAAGCTTCCCGACTCATATATTGTCGATGGCAAAGAAACAAAACTGACCGTCCGTCTTCTCGGCTGGGGAGTGAATGGCCTTGCAAAGGAGATGAAATACTTCAAGGGCGTCAACGATAACCCCAATCCTTTCAAGACTGATGACGGTTGGGATTATAGCGGCACAAACCGTTGCTACTGGGCCAAGACCCCCGGCTACGGCTCGGCCAAATATTCTTCCAGCTTCGCCGACGTCGACAACAAGTCGAGCAATCCCGAAAGCCAGGATAACGACGATGCAGCCAATGAGGAGCCTCTGAAATATATCAGCTGGAAAAAGGTTACAGACAACACCTTCAAGAATGGCGACAACATTGCCTATGTCATGCCCCACACCGAGCATGGCAGCCAGATCAACCTGACCGGCAATCAGATTCATCATTCCGCGCTGACTGAGGTGCTCATTTCAGGTCGCATAGTTGATGCCGAAGGCAATGGCATGACTCTTTTCCAGCTTGGCGAGTCATATTATACCCGCGACGGCGTTCTCAACTACATCCTCAATGCAGCCGGAAGCCATATATGGAAGAAAGTGACTGCCGAGGGTGGCAAGCCTGCCTTCCGTCAGATCGAGCCCTCCGACGTGGACGTCAAGTACGGCTATGACGGCACATTCTCCATCGTCATCACCAATACGGCTGAGAAATGGTTCCAGGACAATGAAGGTCAGGAAGCATGGGCGTCTGCAGAGGCAGTGGAGAAGGAAATCAATGCTTATCTTCCCTCTCATCAGTCTTATTGCTACAACGACGGAATGCTCTACTATGTAATTCCTATCCGCCACCTCCGCCCTTACACAGAGGGCGAGGCAATCAAGACCGGTATGTTCGGTGTCGTCCGCAACCACTGGTATCAGGTTTCGGTAGGACAGGTCCGTAACCTCGGCCATGCAGTCTATCGTCCGCACGAACACATCATTCCCCCGTCGGATGCAACGCGTTACATGATCGGCTCCTCCATCAAGATCCTCAGCTGGAGAATCGTTGCTCAGACAGCCGAACTGTAAAATAAATATCTTCCCGGCCGGATCCGCGAAGGGATCCCTGCCGTCTGCCATACGGGGAGTGAAATCTCCGTATGGTTCTAAATTGAATAAAGCAATGAAACATATTAGGCTGATATACTCCCTCTTGGCTCTTGTCTCAATTCTTGCATGGTCGATGATATCATCCGGCTGTTCACGTCTCCACGAAGATATGCAGCCGTGTCCTTGGGGAATCCGTCTGAAGGTCTATTACGACTACAATATGAAATTTGCCGATGCGCTGCCGGCGGAGGTGAAGCATGTTTCGGTCTATACGTTCGACCCGGTTACCGGACATCTCCTCGATCAGGTTAACGTCCCGGTGGGAAACGTCCGCGAGCATGAGTTTGATGTCAATCTCGATCATCTCCCTCCCGGGCGCTACAGTTTCCTGATATGGTGTTACGGCGAGTCTTCGGAGTTCTTCACGGTCAACCCGACCCGCGCCGAGACCCCTCTCCATAAGCAGCATTCCTGTCTCATCCGTCAGGAGGATGACCGTCCGGGCCATCAGTCGAACGACATCGGCTCCCTCTATCACGGCCAGTTGGAAAATATTGATTGCACGGCTGAAAACACTGTCTACACCCTTGAGGCACCTCTCGTCAAGAATACGAACACGGTCAGGCTCGTCCTTCAGCATCTGAGCGGCGAATTCCTTGATCCGGCAAAATTCGATATTACCATTGAAAGCGATAATGGCCACATGGATCATGACAACACTTTGATAGAGGATAATTTCAGGGTCTATCACCCCTGGGCCATCGAATCCGGCATGACCGGGATGGGACAGCCCGAGGGGGACGCAACCCGCACGATCACATCGGTCAGTGCGCTCGTGGCGGAGATGACTATCGGACGAATAATTCCCGAAACCGGAGTCCGTCTTCGCGTGCGGAATGTGGAAAATGGAGAGGAAATCATCAATATTCCCTTCGTCGATTATGCCCTGCTCGTGAAAGGAAACTATAATCGCCCGATGTCAGATCAGGAATATCTTGACCGTCAGGACGAATATAATCTCGTGTTCTTCCTCGACAACAATCTGCGATGGATGAACCAATATATTTACATCAATTCCTGGAGAATTGTCCTCCAGAACACAGATCTTTAACGCATGAATATCACCAAGACTGCTCGCCCTCTGTCATGGCTCGGCTTGATTGCGGTCGCGATGCTTCTTGCGGCCTGTTCGGGCTCCAACGAACCCTCCCGGGTTGAACAAGAATCCTACACGCTGCGTCTCCAACTTCGCACGGACGGGATTTTCTCACGCGCTGCGTGGGAAGATGATTGGTATGACGCATGGGAGGATGGATCTGCGTTCGACCGCACAATTTCCTCCCTCGAACTCTATATAATCGGGGAAGACGGGAGGATGGCCCCCATGTATGCCCTTGAGGAAAAGGGGAGTGCGGCTCATATTTATACCTGTGAGGTTGACGAAACCACTCCCGGCGTCTCTATAGATTCAACATCCCAAACTGCAACCTTCTCCGGGAAAATCATGGCCGTGGCCAACATTGAATCGGTCACAACCCCCTGGCTTTCGCCTGGAAATGATGAGGCCAAGAAACTACCTTTCGATGTCCGTTTCAGCGAATCGCTGGATTGGAACATACCTATGTGGGGGATTGCCTCTTATTCTGATATTAAGATTGAAGCCGACAAAGTCACGATGCTCGATGATATCGAGATGCTGAGGGCCGTCGCTAAAATCGCAATCCGGCTGGATGATTCCATTCGGGATCTTTATGAGATCGTATCTGTCAGGATGGCTGAGGGTTCCCCCGGATTTAAGAAATCGGGATATGCAATGCCGGAAGGGGGACTCGCGGTAAGCGCAACCGGGAAAATATCCCGCGAAGAATGCGCAGCCTTGCGCCCGGATGCCCAGGAATTCGCCCTTCCTCCTTTCGTGAAAACAGCAGCGGGAGAGGTAATAACTTACGTTGCCGAAACCCGACTTGCAAACGGGGAATCTCCGATAGCCTTTGATGTCACCCTTAGACTCAAGGATTCGCAATCTTCTCCCTTTACGGGCACCCTCTACCTTTCGGCCTACCGACAGGACAATCTGTCGGAACCCGCGGATCCCATCCGGGAGATAGTCAGAAACCATATCTATCAGTTCACAATAAAACTTGCAGGAATTTCCTTTATCCCCTCTGTCAGGGTCTGGGAATTCGGCGACAAGGTTCACATAGAACTCGAATGAGAAATTTGATTCAGTCTTTCAGGACGCTCTATATATATCTGCCTCTATTGGCTGCCATGTTGGTGACGGCTTGCACGGACGATCCCCTGCTTGAAGAGGGGAATCCGACAAACCCGAATGCCATCACTTTCTCTGCGTTCGCGCTGGAGGGGGAGGTATCGGCCAACACGCGGTCGAACGATTTCACCCCGCTTGAGCCGTTAGAACTGACAGCTGGGAACGACACGCTCTATCTTCACACGTACGATGCGGGCAGAGTCGGCTTCCGGCCAGGCGAGCAGGAACTCCAGACCCGAGGTATGCAGGTTTCATCGGCAGATCTCCTCTTGAAATTTCATGAAAACTTTAAGGTCTCAGGTCATCTCGTCGATGATAATACTCAATATCTCGGATGGTCGGATGCCCGGATCGCTGATTCGGACCGAAACGTATGGTATTCGGCCCGCACGGTCTATTGGCCTGCAAGCGAGTCCCTGCGTTTTCACGCTGTCTCCCCTGCCTCAGAATTTTCAAATCTGAGTCGACTCGATGCGTCCAATGGGGTGATGAGATTCGATTACACTGCTCCCAAGGGGGAAGAGGATAAGGATGCGGAAATGCAAGCGGATCTGCTTCTTGCCTCCTATCAATGCGATAAGAAGTCGCATTCGGGTCTCGTGCCTCTTGATTTTCACCATGCCCTTTCTGCCGTCAAATTCGCGGTCCGTGATGTCTTGGGTGGCGAAGTGGTCAACGTCACAATATCAGGGGTGCGCGGCAGTGGAAGCTGCACATTCACTGCCGATTCGGAGAGCAACAATGTAGTCTGGTCCGGCCAGAAGGGCAATGATACGTTCTCTCAGGATTTCAACTATATCCTTTCCGACAGGGTAGTCGATCCGGCCGATTCTGATAAGGATGAAGTGTTGACCGACAAGATGCCCGAGAAAACTTTCATGATGATTCCGCAGCGTATTCCTGCGGATGCGGAAATTATCGTAACCCTCCGCCGGAATGGGGTTGCGTCCGGTCTTCCTTCCGAAATCACAGTCCGGGGGAAAATCCGTGCCAATGGGGTAGAGGAATGGCGCCCCGGCCATGAGTATATCTACACGATCTCAACCTCAAAGGATAACTGGGTGTATGTGCTCAATGCGAAAGGGAACGATGCCGAGGGCACAGAGAATATATATGTCTATTCGCCAAATGACGACAAATTCGTAGATTTGGAGAATACGGGCTACTACAGCGTGCGGAGTTATCGATATCGCGCGAACAACCAAAACCTGATTGAGGACCTTCCTTGGACAGCCGAATTCGATGGCTCTGAAGGCTACCTTCTGAACGGAAGCTCTGAAGAAGTCTACCCGTCAAAATTTGTAATGGCTAAGGATTGGATCAAAGATCTGCATGTCACAAAATTCTCCGGCAATGGTGGAACTGTCTGGGAACGCCATAACGTCGAATTCTATCCCCACCATGTAGTGACCGACTGGGAAGGCGACAAGAAGATGCAGCTCAACCGGCCCTACTTCACCTCGATGACCAATCCCGCGACGCCCTACGACCTTTCCACCTTCGGAGGGCGTAGAAGCCGATCGACGGCCAACTGTTACATAGTGGATCGCGGCGGCTGGTATTCCCTCCCTCTCGTCTATGGGAACGCATTGAAAGAAGGTGCCCTCAATGAGGGTTCCTACAAATGTTCGGCCAAGAATGATGAGGTGATTGGCCATATGACTGATTACAATGGCTCCAAGATTTCCGGATATGAAATAAAGGGGGCGGCTTCGGCCTCTCTTATATGGGAGGATGCTTATAATATGATCACGGAAGTGTCGCTCGAAAAGATCGGTGGAGAGACAATGCTCCGGTTCTACGTTGACAGCAGCCAGCTTCAGCAGGGGAATGCCATTGTCGCCGTAAAGGATGCAGCCGGAGTCGTCATGTGGAGCTGGCATATCTGGGCCACGGAGCACTGGCTCGATTCCGAAGGCTATCCCAATGCAATCTCTTCCTCGGCCGATTTCAACTTCGGGCTGAATAATGTGACAGCCATGCGCGAAAAAGGGGATGCCCCGTTCTCATTTAATCAGAACGGCAACACATTCTATATGTCGCCATACAACCTCGGTTGGTGCGACCCCAAGAATGTGTATTATCTCAAGCGTGCAAGCAAGATGGAGTTTTTCCAATATCTTCCGGGCGACCGTTCAAAGCCTGTGGCAACGGCCTCGCTTGATATCATTCAGCAAGGGGAGAAGGTCATATATAAAATTGGAAACAATCCCTACTACCAATGGGGGCGTAAGGATCCCCAGGTTGGGTTCTTCGACCGTTTCAAGCATTATAAGACCAACTTCGGCCCCACGCAGTTTAAGATTGACAATAACGATAAATCTGACCTGGCCGCCGGAATCCGGAATCCCCACGTCATGTTTGTCCATACCGGATCTACCAAACCGCAAAGCGAACAACAGGACTGGACAGTCGATCGTTATATGAATCTTTGGAACAACAGTTCCGATGTGACTTTCGGGATGACAACATCCGCCTCCCTCTGGAATCACGTCAAGACCGTATATGATCCTTGTCCGGTCGGATACATGGTTCCCAATGGAGGGATATGGCGCGTTCTCCGGAAGGCCATCGGCAGCTGGTCAGCGCTTGGGAAGACATTCGCTGGCGATCCATTGTTCGGAGGTCTCATAAATGGAATCCGCGAACGACAGATCGATCCCTCCGGGATATATGTCTACATAATATATGGAGACGGCACGGCGGAGAACAGGAACAGTTATATTTATCTTGTGCCAACGGGCAACCGATGGTATTCCAGCGGTCACAACTTCAAGGAAACCCAGCTTGACGGCCAGGATGAGGAAATCAAGGCTGGTCAAAACTTCAATCTCCGTCTCTTTTACGGCTGGAGTTCAAGATGGAAGGGCGAGAAGCAATATGGCGCTTTTTCCGGCTCGATCGGGATGGACGCGGTGACGAGCCAGAATTATTTCATCGGTGCCCATTTTGACGGACGCCGTGCCATGGGGCGTCCCGTCAGAGCTATCCGCGACCCTAACTTCTGATAATCAATAAGATTGGATGAGATTAATTTCCGGGAATCATTAAAATTCAAGAAATTGAAAAAAATGATTCCCGGAAATTTGGTTTAAATAGAAACATTTTGTAATTTTGCATCGTTTTCCCGCAACCGCGAGAATATTTTTCAAAATTTGCTTCAGTAGCTCAGTTGGTTAGAGCACCTGACTGTTAATCAGGGGGTCGTT
>CAYZQA010000079.1:0-7997 GCA_964480745.1 uncultured Sangeribacter sp.
AGATAGATGCGACATTCCTCTACCCGACTGAGGGGGCACGGCTTATAAGGACTGCCTTTGCGATCCTGAACGGGGAGCCTTATGAGAAAGAGGCGATTCTCCCGGCGTTGCCGGCAGTTGACCGGTCGAATGCCGACATCATTCGCCAGCAGAATGAGATGATGCAGGACGGGACAAAGCAGCTTCTTGACCTTGAGGAGCAGCTTGAGGGCTACTGGCTTCAGCATTCTCTTCAGCGGACGCTTCTCTACGCGGTTCTTGCGATACTGATATTGGTATTTATCCTGATGTTCGTTCTGTTGCGTGCTTTCTGGCAGCGTCGTCGTCATCAGGCTGAGCTTGAGACGCGAGCGAAAGAGCTTGAGGAGCAGCGCGACAAACTTGAGGAGCAGCGCGACCAATTGGAGACGCTCAACACGCAGCTCGAAGACGCGACGAAATCGAAACTGTTGTTTTTCACTAATGTGTCCCACGACCTTCGGACGCCGTTGTCGTTGATCAAGGAGCCTGTGGAGCAGGTTGCGGACTCTACACACTTAGATGAAAAAGAGCGGAGCCTGATGAAGATAGCGAAGAAGAATATCCGTATCCTTCAACGTCTTATCAACCAGATTCTTGACTTCCGGAAATATGAAAACGGGAAGACTGATCTGCGGCTGAGTGAAGTTGCGTTCGCGGTGTTGGCCGAGGAATGGGGGGATGCTTTCCGGGTGATGGCCGGGAAGCGCGGGATGCGTTATCAGGTCGGGCCGGGTCATATGAGCGACGGAGCTCCGGCGACTGTGGCAATAGACGTGGAGAAAGTGGAGAGGGTTGTCTTCAACCTGATATCCAATGCTTTCAAATATACTCCCGATGGAGGGGAAATCCATTATGACTGGGCCGTCACCCCGGAGAAGATAGAGATAAGCGTGCGCGATAATGGCCGGGGAATCTCGGAAGAGGATTTGAAGAATGTCTTCGAGCGGTTCTTCCGGGCAGAGAAAGTGCAGGCGACGGGTTCGGGAATCGGGCTGTCGCTGGCGAAGGCGTTCATAGAGTTGCACGGGGGAACAATCACGGCGGAGAGCCGCGCCGGGGAGGGATCGGAATTCAAGGTGACGCTGCCCGTAAGGCATACGGCCACCGCCCCGGAGGAAGCCCCTGAAATAAAAGGGGGAATCACGGCTGAGGATGTCGAGGCCGAGTTAGGGATGGTGGAGAGTCCGGAGCCTGAGGAGGGAGATCTTCCGTTGCTGCTCGTGATAGATGACAATCCGGATATACGGGCGATGGTCGGCTCGCTGTTAGGGGACGATTATAGGATCATCACGGCCTCGGATGGCCGGAAAGGGTTGCGGATGGCGGTTAAATATACGCCGGACCTGGTGATGTGTGACGTGATGATGCCTGAGATGAACGGGCTGGAATGTTGTCGGGCAATCAAGGAAGAGGTCAGCACGAGCCATATCCCGGTGTTGCTCGTGACCGCGTGCGCGATGGATGAGCAGCGTGCGGAGGGGTATGAGGCCGGTGCGGACGGGTATATCTCGAAGCCGTTCAGCACGGATGTGCTGCGGTCGCGGTGCCGAAGCCTGATAGCCAACCGGAAACGGATTCTCTCGTCGGGGAAAGATGTGGAAAAAGGGGAGACGGTTAGCGCCTCGAAGGAGAGCCGGCCGTTGCCGAAGGGGGATATTGACAATGATTTCTATCTGCGGTTTGTGGAGATAATGGAGAAGGAGCTCGGGAATGCGGAGCTTAGCGTCGACGAATTGGCGGGGCGTCTGGGATTGGGACGTTCGCAATTCTACCGGAAGATCAAATCGCTGACGAATTTCTCGCCTGTGGAGTTGATGCGGCAGATGCGGCTCAAGCATTCGCGGCGGTTATTGACGACGACCGACAAGACGATCAGCGAGATTGCGTATGAATCGGGGTTTTCGAATCCGGCGTATTTTACGAAATGTTTCCGGGAGTATTATTCGGAGACGCCGAGCGAGGTCCGGGAGAGGTTATAGGGGACTGGGGAATTGCAAACCCGCAAGGACTGGGGGAGGGATAGTTGAGCCCCTCCGGGGCTCAGATTAAATTTTATTCTTTCTTTAGTCCGCGGGCCGCAAGGGCCCGCGGTTAACCGTGGTTGAGCCCCTCCGGGGCTTTAGGGACAGAGGGGAGGCTGATATAATTGGGGGATTGGGTATAAAAAATGGGGATTTGGGCGGAATGCAACAGATGATGCAACAAAGGTTATAGACAGAACCATAACACCTTAATAAATTTGCGACAAAAATAACAACTACTTAGAACCTAAGCATGAAAAAATCAATTCTGAGCGCGATTGCATTGACGATCGCGGCCCTGACGGGCAGAGCGGAGGATATCAAGGTGCAGGGCACAGTGATATCGACAACCGACAATGAGCCCCTGATCGGCGCGACGATCATGCCTGACACGAAGGGCGTGAACGGGACAGTGACCGATCTTGACGGTAACTTTACTATTAGCGTGCCCGAGGGGTCGCATCTGACAGTGACCTATGTCGGCTACCAGTCGCAGAAAGTGAAGGCTGCGCCGACGATGGAGATAATGCTGAATGAAGACACGGAGCTTCTGGATGAGGTTGTCGTTGTCGGATATTCGACAGAGAAGAAGGCCGACCTTACGGGTTCGGTATCGGTGGTTAAGATGAAGGATGTGTCAGACACTCCGACTGGCAATGTTATCCAGGCTCTCCAGGGCCGCGTTCCGGGTATGAACGTTACGACGGACGGTACGCCGGGCGGTCTCAGCACAGGAACCTCGATCCGCGGCGCCTCTTCGTTCCGTTCGGATGCGAACGGTCCGCTTTACGTGATCGACGGCGTGATGACGCGCGAGAATCCGGGAACGATCCTTAACTCGAATGATGTTGAATCGATCCAGGTTCTGAAGGATGCGGCTTCGGCAGCAATCTACGGAGCTCAGGCAGCGAACGGCGTCATCATCATCACGACGAAGCGCGCCAAGGCCGGAACGACCCACGTAACTTTCGATGCAACCTGGAGCCTCCAGCGGTACAATTCAGGCCTGAGCCTTCTGGATGCCTATGAATGGGGCGATGTATATTGGGCCGCTTACAAATATGCCCACAACGGGGAGACCCCGAGCTCGGACGTCTACGGCAATGGCCCGACGGCACAGCTCCAGACTTATAAGAATGCAAACGGGGAGGATGTCCTTCCGCAGAACACAAACTGGGAGAACCAGATCCACCGCACGGCCCTGATGCAGACCTACACGATCGGTCTTTCGAAGGGTTCCGACAACGGGGCAAGCTCCTTCTCGCTGAGCTGGCTTGACCATGACGGCGTCGTCAAGGGCACAGACTTCCAGCGCGTGAACTCCCGCTTCAGCTCCGACTATGGCTTCCTTAACAACCGTCTGCGTGCGGGAGGAAATGTGGCTGTCAACTGGTGGCGCGCACACTATGCTCCCGGCGGCGTTGAGGAGAATGCGGTCAAGCAGCATCCTGCGAAGGCAGTCTATGACGTGACGGGCGAATATGTCGAGACAATCGCCGACGTCCTTGGCGACACGCCGAACCTCCAGCGTCTGATCGACAACACGGCAAACGACACTCACACTTACTGGCGCGTATTCGGAAATGCGTATCTTTCGATCGAGCCTGTCAAGAACCTTATCATCAAGACTAACTTCGGCGTCAACTATTACAACGAGACCAACAAGGAATTCACTCCGAAATATCTCCGCGACGCTACGAACAACCTCTTCCAGGGGAACAAGCAGAACACAGACTGGGTCTGGACGAACACCGCACAGTATAACATCGACTTCGGCAAGAACTCCCTCATGGCCCTCCTCGGCGTCGAGGCCAAGCGCTACCACTTCGAGGAATTCTGGGGATCTGGCAAGAATGTCGACCTTGAGGATGAGAACTATCTCTATCTCGGCAACGTGACGAGCGACAAGAATGTAGGCGCAGGGGCGTCGAACTATTCGATGTGGTCGTTCTTCGGCAAGGTCAACTATTCGTTCGACAACCGTTATCTCGCCTCCCTTACAATCCGTCGCGACGCTTCCTCGCGTCTGTCGAAGGATCACAACTACGAATGGTTCCCCTCGGTGATGGCCGGATGGCGCATCTCGCAGGAGAAATTCATGGAAGAGACAGCCGGCTGGCTGAATGAGCTGAAGCTCCGCGCATCGTGGGGTATCAACGGTAACGATCTTATCGACAACGAGGCATTCTACTCGAAATATCTGATGACGCTCAACTACGGCTCCTACAACATGAACGGCGACGGCACGACGCTTTCCCCGGGAGCCTACCGTATCCGCACGACCAACCCTGACCTGACTTGGGAAAAGACTTACCAGACGAATGTCGGTATCGACGCCGGGTTCTTCCAGAACCGACTGACCGTATCTCTCGACTACTTCTACAAGAAGACGACAGACATGCTCGTTGAGCGTCCCTATATCGCATCGATCGGCGAGGGCGGCTACTGCTGGTATAACGGCGGCGAGATGGTCAACCATGGTTTCGAGGCCCAGTTCAACTGGCGCCACAGCCTGAACAAGGACTTCAGCTATGAGGCAGGGTTCAACTTCTCGGTTCAGAAGAACAAGGTCACGGACCTTCTCGATGACATCTATTACACCTATGGCGGCGGCTACGGCACGCACTCGCTCGTCGGTCAGCCTCTCGGCTCCTGGATGGGCTACAAGACAGAGGGCGTGTTCCACTCGCAGGCAGAGGTTGACGCTTACCGTGAGAAATATGATGTACAGTTTGGCAATCCCGGTGTAGGCCGAATCAGATATGCCGACACGAACGGCGACGGCGTAATCAACACCGACGACCGGACCTGGCTTGGCTGCGACCTTCCGAAGGCAACGTTCGGCCTCAACCTTGGCGTCAACTGGAAAGGCTTCGACCTGAGCCTCTTCTTCAACTCTATCATCCGCGACGCCTACAACAACTCGAAACGTTACACGGACTACTTCCAGCTCTGGAACGGCAACCACGGGACGGCTCTTCTGACGGCAGCCCAGGCTTACGAGAACTATCTGATCACAGGCTACTATGACTGCAACACGCCGGCTCCGACGACCGACAACTCCAACGATGAGGGCCAGCTTAACGACATGATCCTCGAAGACGGCTCGTTCCTCCGCCTGAAGACGCTGACCTTGGGCTACACGCTTCCTGAGAAAGTCCAGCGCGTGCTTCACCTGAGCAATGCCCGCGTCTACTTCCAGGCCCAGAATGTGTTCACGATCACGAAATATTCCGGCGCAGATCCCGAAGGCCTCGGCTTCCCGTATGCCCTTCCCCGCCAGTTCACATTCGGCATCCAGTTCGGTTTCTAATCTCTCCTAACATAAAAACACCAAGACAACAATGAAAGCACTGAATATAATTCGGAAAACATATATATTGCCGGCGGCCTTTGCGATGGGGGCCATGCTGACGGGCTGTAGCGACGACTTCCTGTCGAATCCGCCTCAGGGGAGCCTTAACGACGCCGTGATGAACAGCAAGGAGGGTGTGGAACTCCTGGTTAATTCGGCTTATGCGACGCTTGCCGGCTACACGAATGAATGCACGGACCCCTGGGTCCGTCCGACGACCAACTGGAGCTTCGGCGAGGTCCGCGGCGACAATGCCTACAAGGGAGGCGGCGGCGAAGGCGACCTCTGGGATGTCCATGCGATGGAAACGTTCCAGATCCAGAGCACAAATGGAAACATAGATGGAAAATGGTTCAATCTCTATAGCCAGATCTCGCGCTGCCAGGCTGCTCTGCGTGTGCTCAACGAGGTGTCGGAAGAGGATGTGCCGGTTCGCAATTCGCGAATCGCGGAGGTAAAGGTGCTCCGCGGCCATTTCTACTTTGAACTGGTCAGGCTGTTCAATCAGGTTCCCTATATGGATGAGAATCTTCCGAATGCCGATTATGTCAAGGTTCGCAATGATGAGTTCACGCGTGAAGAGCACCTGGCACGCATCGCGGCCGAAATGGAGGAGGCAGCGAAGTCTCTGCCGGACCGTCAGGATGAGGTTGGCCGGATCAACAAGAACATCGCGCTTGCTTACGCAGCGAAAGTGAAGCTCTATCAGGCTTACGAGCAGGATCTGCAGACCCACAAGGTTGTCAATGTCAACAAGGAGCTTCTCCGCGAGGTTGTCGAGCTGATCGACAAGGTTCAGGGATATGACCTTCTTCCGGACTTCCAGCAGCTTGATGAGGTTGCGCATAAGAACAGCTGCGAATCGGTGTTTGCCGTTCAGCACTCTCTGAACGACGGCTCTTCAGACGGCGGGCGTATCAACTGGAGCAACCTTCTGAACTCTCCGGGCGGTAACAGCCCCTATCATGGCGATGGTTTCTTCCTTCCCTCTCAGGACCTTATCAACGCCTATCAGACGGATGCATCGGGTCTTCCCGTGTTTGATTATCAGAGTCTGCCGGATTATGCCGTTGTTGAGTTTATCGATGATAACACCCAGACACTTTCCAATACGGAGCCGATGGTAGACCCGCGTCTGGACTTTGTGACGGGTCGCCCGACGATCACCTACAAGACGTATAAGGAAACTCCCTGCCAGTCATGGGTCCGCGACCGCGGAGTATATGGCCACAACTGCGCGAAGCGATTCTGGGTCTCTCCGGAGAGCGGGGATATGTATGGCGGCTGGCCTTGGGGCGCATCGGCGTTGAACTGGCACATCATCCGTTATGCCGACCTGTTGCTCTACAAGGCTGAGGCTCTCATCGAGCTCGGCGGGGCCGGAAATCTTGAGGATGCTCGGAATCTGATCAACCGCGTCCGTCAGCGTGCGAAGGATTCGGCCTATGTGCGCGACTTCAACGACCCGACGAAGCCGGCGGCCAATTACAATATCGGCCTCTATCCGGCAGCGGGCTGGACGCAGGATTATGCACGCAAGGCATTGCGGACGGAGATGCGTCTGGAGAAGGCTCTTGAGGGAGAACGATATTTCGACCTCGTGCGCTGGGGCATTGCCAAGGAGGTGATGACGAATTATTTCGCCGCCGAGAAGGATAACCGGATTTATTATCAGATGGCTGTCTTCGATGATGGCGAGGAGTATTTCCCGATTCCTGTCGCACAGTATAATTTCTCGCTTGGATTGTATATCCAGAACCCGGGTTATCCGCAGTTCTAAGTAGACCGGGCCTTAATCTTAATTATCGCGAAATCGGCCGCTTCCCCGAAACGGGGGCGGCCGATAAATTTTTTTGGCGATACTGGAAGTCCGGGCTTTGCCCGGACCACAATCTGGCTGCGGCGAGCCGCAGCCAGGGGACCAGCGGGAATCGGGATTATACTAAACAGCGCGGATTATACTAATTGGAGGAGGCGGAGCTCGTCGAGGAGTTCGTTGCCGGAGAGGGTGCGGCGGCGGGAGAGGGTACGGGCGAATTCGTCGATGGCGGGGTGAAGGCGCGGGTTGCGGAATATGCGGCGCATGAGGGAGGAGGTTTTGTTGTAGAGGGCGTCGATTTCGTCGTCTTCGAGGTCGCAGACGTCACGGCCTTCTTCGGCGATGACCGAGCGTATTTCCCGGTTGATTTCTTCGGGGACTTCGGCGTTGAGGCGGACCAGGGAACGGGCCATGACGTTCGAGAGGGCCATGGCGGAGGTGAGGTAGAGGTTGTTGAGGAGGTTGTTCCAGGTAGCCTTGGGAGAGATGGAGGGTGAGCCGGAGAAGTAGTATGCGTGGGAGAATGTGACCATGGGGCCTTCGGCGTCAAGGGAGACTTCGGCTACGCGGTCGATGGCGTCGAGGGCGGCCAGGGAGATCGACATTCCGGCAAGGCCGTAGGCGCGGTCGTCTTCGTTTAGGTATGCGAGTGTGAGTTTATCCATGTTTGGGAGCGTTTTAAGACCCCGTCTCATAAAATTTCAGAGTTTCCGGGGCGGTTTCAGTCGAGTGATTTTCGCAAGTTGAGGAGGGAGCGATGCGGGCATCGCGACCGACGAGA
>CAYZQA010000080.1:0-7862 GCA_964480745.1 uncultured Sangeribacter sp.
CCGCTGTTCCGGGCGGAACTGGATTGGCGACTGCCCGACGGTGATGTCGGAAGCGAGGAGAGCTTTGTGCCCTTCTTTGACAGCAGCGATGGCTTTCTTTGCGGTTTCGATGTCGCAACAGAACCATTCGTTGGCTCCGTTCACTTGGTCGAACACCTTGCGCTTGATACCACTACGCAACAATACGTCATGCACTTCTTTGTCGTTGAAGCCGAGAACGGCACCACCGCGCACGGTAATTGCTATTTCAGTGTGAAGCAAGTCGTAAGCAATACCGGCGGTCTTGGTGTATTGGTCGATACGTGCTCGCGCGGCTTTATTAAGGGCCGAACTGTTTGGAGGCAAGGTTATATTGCCATCCTCGAAAGTTGCCTCACCTATTTTGAGACAATCTTTGTGCGTCGCATCGGGGATGCGGAACACATAAATCAGCTTCGGTTTAAGGGATGAGAAGTATTGCATGCTTATATTGAGTCTCGTGTGTTATTCGATTACGCGTTTTAATGAACTAGGGGAGAAAACAACGGCCGGAATATGCGTATCTATAACTACATGAAAATCTCCATTTTCTTCTTGTCCTATAATATGGCCGTTTTTACCGAGATAAGAAATACGGGCTGTCGCAGGGTAGAATCTAACTGGATTCTCCACCAAAATTTCTACTTTATCTCCTGCCTTTAATCTTCTGTCTGGATCGTTGACATCCTCAAAGAAGGAAGTATTAAGTTCCTTGGCGAAATCCATCAAGTCATACAGTTCATGTTTTTGCGCGTTAAGAGCCATCACCATCACCGCTAATGCAGAAAAGAAATAAAAATCTTCATTGGAAGAAAGGAAGTGTACATGAAATATATGATTTTCCCACATTTCCCCTCGCTTATCCAATACGACTTTAGCGGGTTCGACATGACCCCTAACAAACTCTTCCTTAGAGGAGCAATCAAATAATTTCATAAGCGTCTTTTCCGTAATGCACGGTTTGTTGTTGACCTCGGCACCTGCAAATTCTATAGCCTCCTCTACCAGGAGATTCAGACCATAAGTTTTCATCTGTGATTATTGTTTTATTAAGTCTATGAATCGAATCGGGGTCTTGTGCTTGACCTGTGAAGATGAAACATCGTTGGGCCAATCCACAATCAATGCATAAGTCCCGTTATGTTTTTTAATATCGCCATCCTTACATCCTTGACATTGACTGACGGTTACGGTTTCTCCGAAGAGATCTTGAACCACCGTCTGCCGCTCACCGCAAGAATCAGGGATTACCCCCTTCAAACCATCCATCTGCCAAATGTTCCACGAGATAATATATGCAATCCCGGGAAGAGAACGATTTGGAAGTTTGCGTCCGAATTTGGCTTCATAATAATCAAGGATAGTATAGAGGATATTTTCGCGGGCGAGAATCAGATTGTCGCCCTGCCATTCGTATCCATAAGAAGAACGAAGGGCCGCTTTGGCTGCAGCCAACCATTCGCCGGATGTTTCTGTATTCTCCGAGACAACGCGGAGTTTCCGGTCGAGCAGGCCGATGCGCATTTCAATTGGAATGGGGAGGCCTGTGACAGTGTCATAACGGCTGACGAGATAGGGAGCTTCCCCACACGTGATTTCAAGACGGTTGTCGGTCACGTAATCCCGCCATGTCTTCCCTTCGGGAAATTCTATCTTACCCTCTGATGGACTCCACGAGTGGGAACCGTCTGGATTGTCAACCTCAGTGTTGAACACCCTCTCTCTTCCGAACCATGCATCATCGATAAGATTGTTCATTTTGTTGCATATCCAGGACGGAGTGAATACTTCCGCCATCTCGCGGCTACGTTGCTGTTGCTGTTGGCGAGATTTCAGCGAGCGAGGAACAATGACCATTCCATTTTCACCCGTGATTGCTTCAATGGTGATTTGGTCGGAAAAGCGATAGCCATCCCCCCGATGGGCATAGTTGTCGGTCGCCCAAAAGATGTTCTCCTTGGTGGTGTGATCTTTGAGCAGCATTGCGAGCACTTCCGGCGATGTGGCCAGAATCTCATTCTCGGATATGTCAACCCTGTTATCGGTCATAAGATAAAAGTCCCTCCAACATTTCATCTGTAGACTGGCCATAGCATGTGATAACTATGTCAGAGTAAGAATATTATGTAAGATCTCGGTTTAATAAACTACTTGTTGGTCAATGCACAGATTTGGTTACTACGATATGCAAAGGTAATAAAAAATGTGAATTATAGGTTGTAGTTTACATATAGTTTTTACTTAATATGGGGACTTTCGGCCGAATGTGTGAATGAATGATACTATGGAACGAATAGCGACGGCATGATACAGCGGAGCAAAAAATAGAGGTGCGACCTCTCGGCCACACCCCTCAACGTTAAACCAAACACTAAAATTATGACAAATAACATAGCCGGAGGTTGGTGTACCTCCGAATTTTTGGTTAACGTTACAAAATTACAAATTAAATTTGAATTAATCAAGTTGAGTATGTTTATAAGATTCTGAAAAATATGAGTAAATTTCAATATGAGCAAATTATTGGATAAGGCATTTGTGCAAATAGCGTCTATTTTGCAATTCTCCCCTATGCTATTCAATGCTGACATTGAAATTTACTGTGGACGCGATTTATCGCGTCCCAACTAACTACTAAGTATCAATTAAATACATTCTTATGCGTCATGTAATTCAATCCTTTCGAGGCCATCCCCCGCGAGCCCAAGCAAACTTATTTGTTGGAGTTCTCATAGATTTCAGTCAGAGTGTCTGCAAGGCTATGATAATCACCATAATGAAGGCTGCTAAGGGCTTGTTGCGTCACAACGACTGCCACATGAATGATTTCTGATCGCCGGGAATTTGCATACGGAGTCAGAAAGACGTTGTTGGTGGTTCCATTTTTATCTTTCCGTTCCACATATCCCCTCTCTTCAAGATAGGATATGGCACGACTGATGGCCGCCGGATTCTTTCCAAGAATCCGCGCAAGTTCTGCCTGGCTAAGACCATCCGTCTTCCATAAAATATAAAGGATAATATATTGAGCGTGTTGCAGATTGATATTGTGTTCCTTGAATTGACGGTTGAGATTCTTGATCATTGCGCTGAGCGCCCGATGAAGATAGAATCCAAGCGTATCCAACTCATAGCCCATTATTTTGTCGAGATGTTCCATGCCATAAAATTACAAAATAATGATGATATCGCAAGACCGAGCCTGTAAATATTAAGAAGGAAGGTTTCGTTTCAGCCAGGATTGTCTTTCGGGCTCGGGGAATTTCTCTATGGCATAACGGAGTGTTGTCCGATGGATTTTGGAATAATTCTCTTCAAGGAACTCCTCAAGCAACTCCTTGTCGCGCTTCCCTACTTCCCGCAGCATCCAGCCAACAGCCTTATGAATAAGGTCGTGGGGATGCGTTAGGAGCCGCTTGCTTATTTCCAAAGCAGGCGCGAAAATGCCTTCCTGAATAAGTCGCCAGTTGCTGACTACCCCTATTCGCTGTTCCCACAGGTTATCGCTTTCAGACAACCGAAAGAGAACCGAGTAATCATTTCTGCCGTCATGCACCAAATAATTGCCCAAAATCTTAGGACACGACAGATCCACAAGATCCCAATTGTTTGCCTGTCGGGCGTGGCGCAGATAAAAATCAGCGATACGTTCCCTCTTCCCTTTGTTGATGTCCTCTTTGTCGCGTTTCTTAGGCAAAGCGGCTAACATCTCTTCTACAAGCAACAGAAAACCGGACAGCCTCACTTCATGCCAACGGCTATGGAGAAGTTTTTCAATCTCATCCAAACTTACCTTCCGGCGGCTTAGCTTGACTATCTCCCGGGTCTGAGGATTGGTCAGGCCGAGAAATTCATCCCCTTCACCGTACTCCCCTTTTCCGGTCTTGAAAAATCTCAAGAGATGATCCCGTTGGACATCATTTTTCTGATCAAGAAGACATGCCTCTATTTCCTCTGCGCTTATAATATCTCCCATTTTTTAGAATTCCTTTCAATTTATCTTCATTTCTTTCGTTATCTATGAAGCACATTATTGACTCCATCTTTAGAGGATTACAAAAGAAAATGAATAATTTTGCAGCCATAGATTTTGAAACCGCCAACGGTAGCCGAACAAGCGTTTGCTCCGTTGGAGTTGTTGTTGTCCGTGACGGTGTCATCACCGACCGATTCTACAGCCTTATCCATCCTACCCCTAACTATTATGCATATTTCTGCAGCAGGGTGCATGGCCTTTGTCGCGAAGACACTGAGGATGCCCCCTGTTTTCCGGATGTCTGGGAACAGATAGCTCCCTTGATTGAAGGTTTGCCTCTGGTAGCCCATAACAGCCGTTTTGACGAGGGATGTCTGAAAGCTGTCTTCCGGACCTACCGCATGGACTATCCCGATTACATCTTCCATTGCACTCTGACCGCTTCCAGAAGAAGGCTCCGTTTGCCAAACCATCAACTGCACACTGTCGCGGCCGCCTGCGGATTCGATCTGGAGAACCATCATCATGCCCTGGCGGATGCGGAGGCCTGCGCTGCAATTGCACTCAGGATTCTTTGACGCGGTTGGTGTCAGGCTGCTTCCTGCCGCTCATGCTGGGATGACTCCCTTCAGAACTTGCGGCGCGTGAATACGAAGTCTTGTCCGAGATACTTCTCCCTTACTATGGGATTGGCGACGAGTTCCTCGCTTGTGCCTTGAAAAAGGACCTTCCCTTCGAATAGCATATATGCGCGGTCGGTGATCCCAAGGATCGAATCGGCCTTATGGTCTGTGATCAATACGCCGATGTTCCGTTCCTTCAGATGATAGACCACTGACTGGATATCCTCCACAGCAATCGGGTCGACCGCGGCAAAAGGCTCATCGAGCATGATGAATTTGGGGTTGATGGCCAGACAGCGGGCAATTTCTGTGCGTCGACGCTCCCCTCCTGATAGGTTGCTACCTAAATTATGACGGACATGATGAAGCTTGAACTCATCGATCAACTGTTCCAGACGCTCACGCTGATATTCCTTTGATGTGTTTGACATCTGGAGAATAGCCTTGATATTATTCTCAACGCTTAAGGAACGGAAGACGGAGGCTTCCTGCGGAAGATAGCTGATACCGAACTTCGCACGCTTGTAGACAGGGAAGTCCGTGATGTCGTCCCCATTCAGGAAAACCTTACCTTCGTTAGGTCGGATCAGACCGACAGTCATATAGAACGTCGTTGTCTTGCCCGCACCATTGGGCCCAAGCAATCCGACGATCTCTCCCTGGGTCACTTCGATTGAAACATGGTTCGCGACAGTCCGCTTCCCATATTTCTTCACAAGATCATGGGTCCGGAGAATCCCTTTTTCAGGTATATCCTCCTTCACTTCGAGTTCGGCATTCCCCTCGGGAGTGGTCAATTCTTCCTTGACGGAGATTTCCTCCTCCCTCATATCCGGCATCGGAGCCCCCTCAAGAATGAGACGCTCTTCCTCCGTCAGTTCACGGGGCCGTTCCCTCTCTTCTATCTTTTTAGCCTCTTTTTTCAGAAAAGGAAATAATTTCATAGTAGGGAGCGAATATAGTCAGTGAGAAGTTTTATTGCAACTGCGTTGTTGCCACCCTGAGGGACAATAAGGTCGGCAAATCGTTTTGAGGGCTCTATATAAAGTTCATGCATCGGCTTTAAGGTTTCCAGATATCGGTCGATGACCATCTGCGGAGTCCGTCCCCTTTCCACGCAATCCCGGCGAATCACGCGGATAAGTCGTTCATCCGCCTCGGCATCGACAAACACCTTCACATCGAGCATATCCCTCAACTCCTTATTGGTCAGAACAAGGATTCCTTCTACCACCACTACTTCCGTCGGATGCAATGCGATGGTCTCCTTCATTCGGGAACAAGTCAGGAAATCATATGTCGGCATGTTGACATTTTTCCCTTCTTTCAATTCCCGAAGATGTTCTGTGAGAAGTTTCCAGTCGATAGAAGCCGGCTCGTCATAATTCATCTTGAGACGTTCTTCAAGAGGAATATGGTGGTTGTCGTTATAATAGCAATCCTGGGGAATGACAGTGACTTCCTCAGCCGGAAGGCTCTCCATAATTTTTCTGACCACCGTCGATTTTCCCGACCCGGTGCCGCCGGCTATACCAATCACCAACATAAAAATTCGATTATGGTTCCATTTCTGTCTGCGATCAAACTGTTGAAGGAACAGCGCAGACCTCCACAAAATTACTAATTCTTACCAACCACACCAAATTTTTTATTAACTTTGCGCATTATCAATGTCCTATCCGAAAGATCGGTTCTCCTCATGGACAGGTAAAAGATTATAAGAAAGAAATGTTAATCAACTCGATAAAATCAGTCGGAAAATACTGTATGTTCATGGCGCAGGTGTTCCGCGCGCCGGACAAATGGAAAGAGTCGGGAAAATCGCTGCTGAAGGAGATAACCAAGCTTGGGGTTGACTCTATCCCCCTCGTCATCATCATTTCCTTATTTATCGGAGCGGTCATCTGCATCCAGATGACCATCAACATCGTCTCCCCTCTTATTCCGACCTACGCCACAGGACTTGCCACACGAGAAATCATGCTGCTCGAATTCTCATCGACCATGATGTGTCTCATATTGGCCGGCAAGGTGGGCAGTAACGTCGCCTCAGAAATAGGGACCATGAGAGTGACCGAGCAAATCGACGCCATGGAAATCATGGGGCTTAATTCGGCCAATTTCATAGTCCTTCCAAAAATCATCGGCTTCGTCTTGTTCATCCCTGTCCTCTGTATCATCTCGATGTTCATGGGCCTCGTCGGAGGAGCCCTCGTGGCTGAGTTCACGGATATGATCACGATGGATCATTACATTTATGGCATCCAGTCGTTCTTCAATGAGTGGTATGTCTGGTATGGCATAATCAAGACTCTCTTTTTCGCATTCATCATCACTTCCGTTTCGGCTTTCTTTGGATATTATGTCAAGGGAGGGGCTCTCGAAGTCGGTCAGGCTTCCACAAGGGCGGTCGTATCGAGTTCTATCCTTATCCTTCTTGCCGACGTTATCCTCACAAAACTCCTTCTGCAATGATCGAAGCAAAACATATATCCAAATGGTTTGACGGCCATCAGATACTTTTCGATGTCTCCGCGACATTCATGGACGGGAAGACCAATCTTATAATCGGTCAGTCAGGATCGGGCAAGACAGTGTTTATGAAATGTCTGATCGGTCTGCTGACTCCCGAGGAAGGTGAAATCCTTTATGACGGTCGTCGTTTCCGCGATCTTGACACGGAGCAGAAACGTCAGCTAAGGTCAGAGATCGGTATGCTGTTCCAGGGGTCGGCTCTGTTTGATAATGAAACCGTATTGGGAAATGTAATGTTCCCCCTCAAAATGTTCTCCCCTCTTTCAAAGGAGGAACAGCTTGAGAGGGCTCACTTCTGTATCAAGCGTGTCGGACTTGAAAATGCAGACGACAAATTCCCGTCAGAAATATCCGGAGGTATGCAGAAACGTGTGGCCATTGCCCGCGCTATCGCTCTCAATCCGCGATACCTCTTCTGCGACGAGCCCAACTCCGGGCTTGACCCTCGGACGTCGATCATGATTGATGAATTGCTGAGCGACATCACCCATGAATATGGGATGACAACCATCATCAACACCCACGACATGAACTCCGTCCTTGGGATTGGAGAGCATATCGTATTCATCAACAAGGGTCATTGCGACTGGACAGGCGACGACCGGACGATCTTCCGAAGCAAGAGCCAATCTTTGAATGACTTCGTCTTCGCCTCGAAGCTCTTCCAAGAGGTCAAATTATTTCTCGAGCGGGAGTATCAGGCGGAGGAA
>CAYZQA010000081.1:0-7730 GCA_964480745.1 uncultured Sangeribacter sp.
GAACTCGCGGCGGAGACGGTCGATGATGATGTCGAGGTGAAGCTCACCCATACCGCTGATGACGGTCTGGCCGGTCTCCTCGTTGGTCTCCACGCGGAAGGTCGGGTCTTCCTCGGCGAGCTTCTGAAGGCCGACGCCGAGCTTGTCGAGGTCTTTCTGAGTCTTGGGCTCGACGGCGATACCGATGACGGGATCGGGGAACTCCATAGCCTCAAGGACGATCGGATGGTTCTCGTCGCAGAGCGTGTCGCCCGTGCGGATATCCTTGAAACCTACGCCTGCGCCGATGTCGCCGCAGCCGATGGACTCTTTCGGGTTCTGCTTGTTGGAGTGCATCTGGAACAGACGCGAAACGCGCTCCTTCTTGCCCGAGCGGCTGTTGAGGACGTAAGAACCGGCCTCGACATCGCCGGAATAGACGCGGAAGAAGCAGAGACGGCCAACATAGGGGTCAGTTGCGATCTTGAACGCCAGGGCGCACATCGGAGCCTCCGAATTCGGCTCGCGGGTCTCGATCTTGTCGGGGTCGTCAACTGCATGGCCTTCGACAGCGCCGGCATCCTCGGGAGAGGGAAGGTAAGCGCAGACAGCGTCGAGAAGCGTCTGGACACCCTTGTTCTTGAACGACGAACCGCAGATCATCGGGTTGATGGCCATCGAGAGCGTGCCCTTGCGGATGGCGGCCTTGATCTCCTCCTCGGTGATTGTGGAGGGGTCGTCGAAATATTTCTCCATCAGAGCCTCGTCGAGCTCGGCGAGCGTCTCGAGCATCTTGTCGCGGTATTCCTCGGCCTCTGCGCGGAGGGAAGCGGGGATCTCCTCGATGCTGTATTCGGCGCCCATGGTCTCGTCGTGCCAGAAGATGGCCTTCATCGTGATGAGGTCGACGACACCCTTGAACGACTCTTCTGCGCCGATGGGGATCTGGATGGGGAGCGGGTTGGCGCCGAGGACCTCGCGGAGCTGGCGGACAACCTCGAAGAAGTTCGCGCCGGAGCGGTCCATCTTGTTGACGTAACCGATACGGGGAACGTTATACTTATCGGCCTGGCGCCAGACGGTTTCCGACTGGGGCTCAACGCCGCCGACGGCGCAGAAAGTAGCTACGGCGCCGTCGAGCACACGCAGCGAACGTTCCACCTCGACCGTGAAGTCGACGTGTCCCGGAGTGTCAATAAGGTTGATCTTGTACTTGTTGCCGTCATATTTCCAGAAGGTGGTGGTGGCGGCGGAAGTGATGGTGATACCACGTTCCTGCTCCTGCTCCATCCAGTCCATCGTGGCTGCGCCGTCGTGGACCTCACCGATCTTGTGGGTCAGACCGGTGTAGAAAAGGATACGCTCGGAGGTTGTGGTCTTTCCGGCATCGATGTGGGCCATGATGCCGATATTGCGTGTAAGTTTAAGATCTTCGTGCTTTGCCATTTTGTTGAAACGGATTTAGAATCTGAAGTGTGCGAACGCGCGGTTGGCTTCTGCCATGCGGTGCATATCCTCTTTGCGCTTGAATGCGCCGCCCTGGTCGTTGAAGGCGTCGACGATTTCGGCTGCGAGCTTGTCGGCCATCGTCTTGCCGCCGCGCTTGCGGGCGTAGATGATGAGGTTTTTCATGGAAATCGATTCCTTACGGTCAGCGCGGATCTCGGTGGGCACCTGGAAGGTTGCGCCGCCGACGCGGCGGGACTTGACCTCCACCTGAGGAGTCACATTCTCAAGCGCTTTTTTCCAGATTTCGAGCGCGCTCTTCTCCTCGTTGGGCATCTTGGCCTTCACGGTCTCCAATGCGGTGTAGAATATTGTGTAAGCCGTGTTCTTCTTCCCGTCGTACATCAGGTGGTTGACGAACTTGGTTACTTTGACGTCATGAAAAACGGGATCCGGAAGAATCACCCTTTTCTTAGGCTTTGCTTTTCTCATTTCTTTTTGTTTAATGTTTTGATTTCGGCTGCTTTTGCAATCTTCGACAGGGCTCTCTTGCCCGGTCTACTCAACCATTAGCCATCCAATAAATCAAAAGCGATTGTTTACGATTTGATTGCCCGGAGGCCGCGGGGCCTCCGTTGTAAGAGGCTGCTTATTTCTTTGCTGCCTTGGGACGCTTTGCTCCGTATTTCGAGCGGCGCTGCGTGCGGCCCTGGACGCCGGCGGTGTCGAGCGTGCCGCGGACGATGTGGTAACGCACACCCGGAAGGTCCTTCACACGGCCGCCGCGAACCATCACGATCGAGTGCTCCTGAAGGTTGTGGCCCTCGCCCGGGATGTAGCTGTTCACTTCCTTGCCGTTCGTGAGACGTACACGGGCAACCTTACGCATTGCCGAGTTAGGCTTCTTGGGAGTCGTCGTGTATACACGGACGCATACCCCGCGACGCTGCGGACAGGAATCCAGTGCCGGCGACTTGCTCTTGTCTTTCAGAACAGTACGCCCTTTTCTTACTAATTGCTGAATTGTAGGCATTCTTTTTTGTTTGTTTATTTTATGTCTGTTTCTCTCAGTTGGGTTCTATTTTGCCAATTTCAACAGCCGCACAAATACCGCATACCGCACGCCAAACAATTGCCTTACAATCGTTTAGCCTGCAGCTCGGCCTTTATGGGCCTTCTTTGACGCTGCAAAAATACAAAATATCAACGTCTTACGCAACACTTTTAGCAAAAATTTTAATCCCCCTCCGGCAGGGATTGCGGATTTTAACTTTTGCATTCCTGCCCGAGGGGGATTTTTTACTTTTCTTCACTACCCGGCCCTATTTTCCCTTGAATCCGGAGGCTTTGTGGTAGATCCAGTCGAATATCCTGCGGTCAACGTCATCGAGGAGAAGCCCGCGGCGCCCCATGACGCGCCCGGCGACAGTCATGAATGTGTCGATCGATGTGTCAGACATCCCCGCTTCGGGACTGCCGTTCTGGAAACTGGGGATGAACACCCGCGGAAAACCGGCCCCGTGGAGGTTGACGCCGACGCCGACAACGGTCGCAGTGTTGAACATGCAGTTGATCCCCGCTTTCGAGTGGTCGCCCATGATCAGGCCGCAGAATTGAAGGTCGGTGCGCATGAACGTTTTCCGCGCATAGTTCCATATCCGGATTTTCGCATAGTCGTTCTTCAGGTTCGACGCGTTCGTCCCCGCGCCGAGGTTGCACCATTCCCCTATCACGGCGTTGCCCAGGTAGCCGTCGTGCGCCTTGTTGCTGTAGCCGAAGAAGACCGTGTTCTGGACCTCGCCGCCCACTTTGCAGTATGGTCCGAACGTTGATCCTTCATATATTTTTGCGCCCATCTTTATCTTGGCGTTGTCGCAGATGGCGAGCGGCCCGTGCAGGCAGCTCCCTTCCATGACGACGGCGTCGCGGCCGATATAGACCGGCCCTTCGCTGAGGTTGATGATCGCGCCTTCAACGCGGGCGCCTTCCTCGATTGTGAGGGCCGGCAGGCCGTCCGGAAGCAGTTCCGGACCGATAACACGCGTCGAGGGATCGGGGGCTATACCCGTGGTCCGGGCGGCATACCATCCATAATCCTCCTTGATGGCCATCGGGTTGAGCAGGAAGATGTCGAAGACAAAACGGAGTTCCCGTCCTTCAATGGAGATTTCCCGGACGTCGCCGACCTGAAGGGATTCGTAGTCGGTGAGCGTGCCCCGGAATGCCCAGACTTTCCCCTTGTCGGCCAATGCCTGGCCGGGCTTGAGGGAGGCCACTTCGGAGACAAGCCGACTGTCGGGGAGGACATTGCCGGAGATGAATAGCGCCTCCTCTGCGGGGGAGCAATGGATGGGGAATTTTTCGCGGAGATATTCCGCCGTCAGGTATGAATATCCGGAAGCTGGGAGGAGGCGTTTCCACTTGTCGGCGATCGTGTCGATTCCGACGCGGAAGGCCGCGACAGGGCGGGTATATGCGAGGGGCAGAAGGTTCTCATGGCTCTCCTCCGTGTCGAAGAGCACAATGGGAAGGTTCGTTTGAAAATCGCTGTTCATGATGGTCCCGGGGTAGGTTCAGGCTTGCAAATGTAACACTTTTCCCAATTCGTTCAAAATTTTTTTTGCGTCAAATTGCGCCGACATTCCATTTTGACCAATATTGACGGGAAAACGTAGATATACATCTCTAAACGCAAAGACGAGGATTCTCCCGAACCCTCGTCTTGCGTGCAATCCTTGAAGTCGTCCTACTTTCACAAGCGGGTCAAAATCTCAGAAGGCACTAACTTACAATTATATCACTATTGCGTTTAAATGTATGGTTTTTGACTTGCCTTTGCTTTTTCTGATGCAAAGTTAACCATTCCATCCATTTCATCCAAATTATTTTTTTAATTTTTTCCTTGCAAATTTCAAAAATTTCGTTTACCCTCCCCCCAATTTGACCAAAAAATGCGACAATTTGACCAATTTTTACCTATCTTCTACCTCCCTTACCCCTGCCTATGAGCCGCAAATGAAAAGAAGCCCCTCAATATTAATTTTTGTTAATGAAGTCACGGCAGCCGACCCAGTGTAGTCACGGCAGCCGACCCCTCCGGGGTTTGGTAGTCGCCGGGGGGTTGTAACCCCCAGCCAGGGCAGATTGCAAACCCGCGAGGACTTTTTATGGTTATATTATAGGTTATGGGTTCGGGATTTTTTTGTAATTTAGTGGGATGATTTGCCTCCGGGCATTTCTTCCCTCTCTTATGGCCCGACCACTGATATCATATAACCCCACTATAGACAATCAATCTTATAAAGATCATAAATATTATGGCAAAAAAACAAGCTGAATATCTGGCGCGCCTGCGCCAGCTGATGGCAGAGAAAGGAATCAAAGCCTGCGTTATCTCAGGCACTGACCCCCACCAAAGCGAGAACCCGCCGATGCACTGGCGCGGCCGCGAATGGCTCACAGGTTTTGAATCCACCAACGGAACGAACGGCACAGCCGTTGTCCTCCCCGACGAGGCTTACGTATGGACCGACTCCCGCTATTTCCTCCAGGCCGAGGAACAGCTCGAAGGCACCGGCTTCAAGATGATGGAGGAGGATGGCCCCAATGCCGTCGACCTCGTCGACTGGCTGACCGAACACACCAACTCCGGCGACACCGTCGGCATCGACGGCATGACCTTCTCCGTCAGCTACGCCCAGCGCCTCCAGCAGGAACTCAACGACAACGGCGTCAAGCTCGATACGGATTTCGCGATGTTCGATTCGATCTATCCCGACCGCCCCGCACGTCCCAAAAACAAGCTCTTTATCCATGACGAGAAGATCGTCGGCGCCACAGTCGACGATAAGGTGAAGGCCGTCCTCGAAGAGGTGAAGGGTGAATTGGCCAATGCCGTCCTCCTCTCTTCCCTCGACGACATCGCATGGGTCACCAACCTGCGCACGGCCGGCGACATCGCCTTCTCCCCCATTTTCGTCAGCTATCTCTACCTCTCCCCAGAAAAGCGAATCCTCTTCATCGACCCGGACAAGATCACGGAGGAAGTGCGCAAGCATCTCGACAAGTATGGCTTCCAGCTGATGGGCTATGACGACGTGACGGCCTTCGTCGGCCAGCTCCCCAAGGAGACGCGTCTGCTGATCGACCCCGAGAAGACGGCCCGCGGCGTCTACGACCATATCGCGTGCACGCCCGTGTTTGGCGGAGCCGGCATTGCGAAGCTGAAGAGCATTAAGACCGAGACGATGATATCCAACCTCGCCACGGCCATGGAGAAGGATGGCGTCGCCCTGACCCGCTTCTTCATGATGATCGAGAAGGAATATCCGGAAGGGAAGCTGACCGAGCTGGAGCTCGCCAAGCGTCTCCGCGCGCTCCGTCTCGCGGACCCCAGCTGTGTCGACGAAAGTTTCGCTCCGATCATCGGCTGGAATGCCCACGGCGCCATCGTCCATTACGAACCGACCGAAGAATCCTCCTGGGCCATCGAGGGCGACGGCCTGCTGCTTGTCGATTCCGGCGGCCAGTATGTCTACGGGACAACCGACATCACGCGCACAATCGCGCTCGGCACGCCGACCGATGAGCAGCGCCATGACTTCACGCTCGTCATGAAGGGCCATATCGCCCTTTCCAACGCTGTCTTCCCCGCCGGAACGACGGGCCATCAGCTTGACGTCCTCGCCCGCCAGTTCCTCTGGAAGGAAGGGAAGGCCTATTTCCACGGCACAGGCCACGGCGTCGGCTTCTTCATCAATTGCCATGAGGGGCCGCAGAATATCCGCCTCAACATCAACCCCACTCCCCTGGAGCCGGGCATGGTCACGAGCAACGAACCGGGCCTCTACCTCTCGGGACGCTACGGCATCCGCTGCGAGAACCTTATCGTGACCGAGAAATTGATGGAGACCGAGTTCGGAACATTCCTCCATTTCCACCCGATGACCCTCTTCCCCTTCGACCGCACGCTGTTCGACACTTCGATCATGAGCGACGACGAGATCAAATGGGTCAACGATTACCACGCGCAGGTCTATTCGCGCCTCGCCCCGCTCCTCGACGACGAGCAGAAAGCGTGGATGAAGGCGAAGACTGAGCCTATTGCAAGATAATTTTTTGGATTTATCGAGATTAATCTTGAGGAATCTTGATTAATCTCGATAATTCTTGATTAATCCTGATGAATCTTGATTAATCTTGTTGAATCTTGATTAATCAAAAGAAGAGAAAAAAATGCCATATATAATTCCAGTCCGGGGTTTCACCCCGAAGATCGGCAAGGACTGTTTCATTGCCGAAAACGCGACGATTGTCGGCGACGTGACGATGGGGGATGAGTGCAGCATCTGGTTTGGCACGGTCCTTCGGGGGGACGTGAACACGATCACGATCGGCAACCGCGTCAACATCCAGGACGGCAGCGTCCTCCACACGCTTTATCAGAAATCGACGATCGAGATTGGCAATGATGTCTCGATCGGTCACAATGTCGTGATCCACGGCGCGAAGATCCATGACTACGCGCTGATCGGCATGGGAGCGATCGTGATGGATGATGCCGAGGTCGGCGAAGGTGCGTTGGTTGCCGCCGGTTCGGTGGTGCTGAGCCGCACGAAGATCGGTGCTCATGAGATGTGGGCCGGTGCGCCGGCGAAGTTCGTGAAGATGGTAGAGCCGGAGAAGGCGAAGGAGATGAACGTCAAGATCGCCCACAACTATCTGATGTACTCTCGCTGGTACACGGAGACGCCGCGCGAAGCCCTCCGCGAAAACGAGCGCGAAGTTCGCGCAGAAGAGTAGGGACGCGATACATCGCGTCCACGGTAATATAACGCGATACATCGCGTCCAGGGAATGATAAATAACGCCGGGCCTTGAGGGTCCGGCGTTATCGTTATCGCCCCGCGATGGGGCACGCTTAAGAAGGATAGTTACGATTCGATAAACCAATAATTATTCACCATTACTTTCTGAGAAATATTATCATAACTTTCTGATCGTAACAACAGGGAATCTCCAAGAGAGAAAATATATCCACGATATTATTTCAGGATGTATATCTTTCAGGATCAGAGGCAAACTTTCTGAGTGCGGACTGTGCCGTCGGCGTGGCGGGTGGTGCGGACATAGATGCCCGGGCCCGGGTTGCTGACCTTCACGCCGGCAAGGTTCACGATCGTCTCGGAAACGACGGGAGAAGCAGTCTCCAAAGTCTCCTCGACTCCTTCGGGTACGGCATAGACTATATCTGAATAACGACACTCATCTCCTACTTTGCAGACGCTCCGGATACCTACACGGGA
>CAYZQA010000082.1:0-4708 GCA_964480745.1 uncultured Sangeribacter sp.
ATGAAGAATCGATTGCTGATAATTGATGATAATGCGGCGGTCAGGGCTACGCTCAGATTGCTGCTTGAGGATATTTTCGAGGAAGTCGAAGCCATTGAGAATCCTTCGATGATTGCTACGCTTTCATCTCCCGGAGCTTTCGACGCCGTTCTCCTCGACATGAACTTCGACAATGGAGCCCTCGATTGCCGCGACGGTCTTTTCTGGCTCGAACGACTGAAAAGCCTGCCGAATCCCCCCGCCATAGTAGTAATCACGGCTTTCGGCGACGTGGAAATAGCAGTTCAAGCAATGAAACTCGGTGCTGAGGATTTCGTCACAAAACCCTGGGACAACGACCAGCTCATCGAAAAACTCAAGAAAGCCATTTCGAAAAACCGCCAGCAACGACAGGATAAAGATGCGGCACGCCGTGCCTCAAAACTGGAAGCAGCAGAAACAGAACGCCTCACCCTTACCCTCGATGAAGTGAAGATGCGGCATATCCGAAGCGTCATCGAGAGTTGCGGAGGCAACCTTTCAGCAGCTGCCCAGCAACTTGGAGTGAATCGCCAGACCCTTTACAATCTCCTGAAGAAATGAGACGCTTCCGACTGAACATTGCTTTGCTGATAGCCAGTATCGTAATCTCGACTTCCTTGGCGACATGTCTGTTTGTCTATGGGTGGTGGCCGCAAGCATGCTTGATTCTCATCCTGACGATCGCCTGCATCTACGCTCTCTGGCATCTGCAATCAAGACTTATTGGCACGATGTCGACATTCGTAAATGCCCTTGAGATGAACGACACCACGACCCGCGTGATGCTCGGAGGAGACCATGAACTCAAGAAAATGTCGGAATCCATGAACCGCATATCCGACCTATACAGCGAGAATATGCGGGAGTTGCAGACCCGAAAACTTTACTACGACCGTGTGCTTCGCATAATGACCCATGAGATGCGTAATGGTATCACGCCCATTTTGGCTCTTTCAGCAGATATGGAAGCAAAGCCTGAACGATATCAGGGGAAGAAGTTTGAGGAGGCATCGCAGTTGCTTCATTCTCAGGCTGAGGGCATCCATCGGTTTTTAGAGTCATACTACAAGTTGACGCATCTCCCTGACCCAAAACTTGAGACACTGAAAGCCGGCGAGTATTTCCACTCGTTGAAGCGGTTGATGAAAGCCGAACTCGACAATCGTGGATTGTCGGAAAGCATTGTCTCGTATACAGTGCCGGAAGAAATGGATCTCGACATTGACCCTTCGCAGATGAACCAGGTGATGATAAATCTTCTTCGCAACGCCCTGGATGCGCTCCCCGCGGAAGGAGGCAAAATTGAGATTGTACTGACGGTGTCGGATGGACGCCCTTACCTGACAGTCAAAGACAATGGCGCCGGAATGAGCAAAGAAGCCTTCAACAATCTCTTCCAACCCTTCTACACCACAAAACCCGGAGGAACTGGAGTAGGACTTACCATCTGCCGTCAGATCATCCAAAAGCACGGAGGCGACATCCGCCTCCAAAGCCAACCCGGCAAAGGCACCCACGTCGCCATCACTCTCTGAGGCGCAAAATTATCACGCAAAGTCCGGTGGGGAGCAGGGAGCGGCAGTGCAAGGTAGTAAGCATCGTCCCGATGCGTTTGCGCGCATCATATGGTAACTAAAGACAAGACCTCTAAGTTCGCTTTTGGAAAAATCTAATGTGACATAGTGACATCATCGCAAGCGCAAAAGTGGCGATGAAGGTAAAGGCGACGACCAGCAAGTTGCAGTCTTCAGTAAAGACTGTCACCCTGATAATGAGGGTAGCAACGGCAGCCACCACCCCAGCCGCCAGTATATTTCGTTTCTTGGGATTCATATCATTGAAACGAGAAAGGTACATTTTTTAGTATTTCACCCAAATCCAGACAAAAGCACAAAAGCACATTATAAGCGTCATATTTGAGCAGCTTTGAATGTGGGTAGGATGCTCCGCATCCCTTGGCGCGCGTCTTATGGTAACTAAAGTAGCGACCCTAACCCGGCACTCATAAAGATAGTGGATGCCGGCACAAATGTGGAAATTAGGCCCAGATCTTTAAGTCAGCGCGGAACTTGCAGACTTTCACAGAATAAAAATAAGAGTCAAGAACCAAGGGTCAAGAGTCAAGTAACTCGTCAATGTTTGTGGGGCGCTGATCTTGAAGCACAGAAGAGACAGATTTGTCACAGAAGAATTGTCGCAATCCTAAAATTACTATTTGTCACACGCAAACGCACCGGGACGGTGCTTACTACCCTGAGTTGGCAATGAATGTGGGTAGGATGCTCCGCATCCGTTTGCGCGCGTCTTCCAGTAACTAAAGAAGAGACTCTTATTCGGCAATGTCGAATTCTCCGAGGTAGAACTCTGTATTGTCTTCGTCACCGTAATAAGACTGCAGGGCAGCCTCGCAGTCTTCAAGAGTTTTTATACCGGCTGCTCCGGTGACATCCTCTACTTCTTCTATCAGTTCCTTTAGCGACTTATAGTAATCCTCTCCCCTTTCCTCCGTGTATAGATAATATCGGTTGAAGAAGCGGCCCTCCTTGTCATTCGTTTGCCAGACGCCATCCCCAGTACATTGGAAATAGATTTTGATTCCTGGAAAACATTCTTCCAAAAAGCGTCTGGTCTCCTCCGGCTCAGACCACGCTGATTCCAAGGATAAAAATATACCATTCTCATCCCGACAGGCACTCTCCCACATCCCTCGGCACTCAATCTTTTCCGGGTCGCCACCTAACGAAGCCACAAGATTCCCAAGCCAAGTGTTCCCGAACCCATTCTCTACTATCCTCCCCTTCCCCTCTTCTATCCCTTTCAAAACCTGATACAGAGAGTCGAGATCCGCTTCCTTTCCCACGATTTGATAATCTACATACATCCAGTTAGGCATAATCAAACTCCTTTTTTTTTTACGCAAAGGTAGAAGATCCGGCTGATCTGGACAAGTATTTTAGATCATGTTTGATCTGTTTAACAGTTGTTAGATCTGCCTTTTCCTTAATTGTTTGGATGTATCGGAGTAAAACACCCATTCCAGAGCAAAAATCCACCATTTGAACGTTTTTTTCAAAAAATCTTGCCTACTCTATCTTTATTCTAAAATTGTTTGCAGAAAATCAATATATTTTATATCTTTGCAAACTATAAACATCTATAAATTAAAAGTTAGATGAAGGGTATAGGAGGTAGAGAGTATTCAAATGTAAAATATAAAAAATAATTTCAGTCTACAATAGAAAACGCATGAATAGTTATATAATTTTGTGAGCATTGCCCCTTCGAAATATTTAAAGGTATCTGTAAATCAAAAGACAACAAGTAAAATTGTAAAAAATAAGGTAGTAGACTTCTATGATTATTTAACAAAAAAATTTAAATCCTAAGAAGCTAAAATCTTAAGTAGAATAACGTTGCATGTACATAAAATTCAAGTAAGAAATGATAGAAGGGTTAAAAACTGGTTATAATTATCTATATCCAATAATTGGTGGTGTAGTTTCATGCGGATTAATTCCATTTTATATCAATCGACGAGATGCCAACAAAAAACAAATACTAGAAATTTTGAAAGATGTATTACAAAAACTTTCAGAATTAGGTGTCGCTTTGGATAAAGCTAAAGGAGAATGGTGTATAAATCTGAATAAGTTAACAGAAGTACTAAAATCGCATATAGAGAATATCGAGGCATATCATGAAAACATAGAGGGTATTGTAAAGAAACAAGACAATCTTAAAGAAAAGTATTGCGATTCTTTATGCATTAAAGCTCCAACTTGCCCAAAAAGAATTACCGGAGATATTCCTCAGGAATTTCAAAAAAATATTGAAGAAATCAAAGATGTACAAGACACATTTACAACTCAAAAACAAGCTTTTATCAATAAAAGCCTGAATATAATAAATTCTATAGATAATCATTTGGAAGAGTTTAATACTTTCTTAAATCTTACTCCACAAATATATACGCTTCCAAAAAAGTATTTTAATAAAGTATATCCTATACTAAGGTGCATTGACAAAGCTAATCAAGTCATCACAACAAATATAAGGTTGATAAGAAATGAACCTGAAAAAATTGGTGGAAAGGACTATGATCTTTTAGACCCTCTTTTAGAAACAATTGCGTTGGTAGAGGAGGCAAAACTTGACATTCACAAAATAATATCAAAATGTTAATAAAATACGTTGAAAAACTTTTAATTTAAATAAGATATAATATTACTGTCCCGTTAAAATTTGTAAGAGTACAATGAAATTATTGAGATTTAGATAGTTGCAGAGGTTTTTCGCGAGAACGGATTTGATTTGCGTTATCTTAGTGGAACTAACCACTAAGCCATGAACCAAGACAGATACGTATTCTCGCAACTTACAGCCTTCCTTGATCGTAGCAAGTTTAATAGAATTGTTTCTAAGTACAAGGGTGACCACTATGTGAAACACTTCACTTGCTGGAATCAGTTACTTGCAATGATGTTCGGGCAGCTTTCGAATCGCGTAAGCTTGCGTGATTTGATAGTAGCCTTGGATGCGCATAGGTCGAAATGTTACCACCTCGGGGTTGGCAAGCAAGTGACAAAAACGACCGTTGCCCGCGCCAATCAAGACCGCGACTGCCGCATCTTCAAGGACTTCGCCTATCACATGATAGAGGAGGCTCAGAGAAAGAGGGCAACGGATA
>CAYZQA010000082.1:4718-7439 GCA_964480745.1 uncultured Sangeribacter sp.
AACTAACCTAACATCATGAAACGATTTTCTTACTTTCTGAAATCAAAACAACGTGAGGGTTACTTGGGTTCAGCATGTTACGATAGTTTAACAATTGAAATATTTTTGACTTATTTATTCAGCCTTTTTTGCAGCGGGTTTTCTGCCACGCTTCTTAGGCTCAGCCTTTACATCGGCATCCTTTTCCTTTTTTGACGCCTTGGGAGCTGCTTTCTTTTCTTTAGCGGGCTCTTCTACTATTACAGCTGCATAATTGCTGTCTTCAGCCTCAAGGATGTTCTTGCGGAGATTTTTCACTTCTTTGTTGAGCTGTTCGATCTCAGCTGACTGGTTGCGGATAGTAAGCAAGAGGGAGTTGAGCTCCTCGTTGTCCACATTTTCAGGGAATTGCTCTTCAACTCTTACGAGGAAGTCAGCAAGAACATTCATATAGTTGGTGAATGCTGCAAATGGGCTGTCATAAGGGCTGAATGCTGCGTCAGCCTGGTTGTTGGTTGCCATATAGAAGAAGTGGTCGCTGCCCTGAAGATATTCCCAATCCTGCTGAATCTTGCGATCTTCTACCATAGATACTCGCTCAGATATGCCGTATAGCTTGTTGAGTGCTTCACGCTGAAGATCGTTGCCTTTCCATGCAGAAACGTCGATACGAGTGCCATCTACATAAGAGATTGCAAATGGGATGGAGATGCTGTCGACAGCCTTGAGCTTGCCCACTACGTCAGAAGGAGATGTGAAGCGTACCCCTTTCTCCTTGCCGAAACGAGGCAGAGCCTTCATAAAGTCGAATATGCCGGATGCAGCCGGTATAAAACCTCCGAAAGTGTCCATGCTCAGGAAGATGTTGACTATTTGCTCCTCTTCAGGAAGTTCTGCAATCCAATTGACGTATTTATCAGCCGTAAGAGGATATTCAGCCCAATCAGGATTGTTGAAATTGTGAGATATGTCAGCTGCGAGTTTGTCGTTGGTGAAAAGCATTTTGAGCTTCGGGGCAGTTGCAGAAGTGTAGACATAATCCGGGCTCTTCCATCCGAGGATGTGCTTTGCGCCGGGCACTATTGCTGCCTTATATCCCATGGCTTGGATGAGAGATGCGATATCGTCGTCGAAAATCAGCTCTGTATTAGCGAAAATCTTAGGAGTCTGTCCAAATACCATCTTGATGGTCTTCTGCTCTATCTTCACTTGGCGCATGAACTCTTCAGGGTCTTCGAGCGAAGCAAGAGAATGGGCGAATGTGCCCCCGAGGAATTCCACGCATCCCATATCAGCGAGTTTGCGAAGCATTTCAATCACTTCAGGCTCTGACTGCTGGAGCTGTTCGATAGCGGTGCCGGAAATAGATACGGCACATTTGAAGTCTTGTCCATACTCCTTTGCCATGTCGAGAAGAGTGTGGCACATTGGAATGTAGCTTCTTTCTGCAAGATTGCTTATGATGTCTTCGTTGGCGAAGTCATCATAGTAGTAATGGTCATTGCCTATATCGAAGAAGCGATATCTTTTGAGGCGGTATGGCTGATGTATGTTGAGATAAAAACAAACGTTTTTCATAACTTTTTATGTGTTTGCGGTTGATTGATTAATGATTTCTTGCTGCGATCACATCCTTGTAGATTCCGATCACTTTCTTTCCTACTTTTTCCCAAGTTATGCCGTGGATTTCTTCGATACCTTTGTCACGAAGAGTCTTATACATAGCAGGGTAGTGGAGAATGCTGTGGATAGCATCAGCCATAGCGTCGATATCCCAATAGTCGGTCTTGATGACATTTGTAAGGATTTCGGCGCATCCGGATTGCTTGGATATGATGCTTGGCACTCCCATCTCCATAGCTTCAAGCGGAGAGATACCGAATGGCTCAGACACAGAAGGCATGATATAGACATCTGAATCGCGAAGCATCTCATATACTTCCTTACCGCGAAGGAACCCTGTGAAATGGAATCGGTCAGCGATGCCACGCTTAGCCACGAGCTTGATCATTGCGTCCATCATATCGCCGCTTCCTGCCATCACGAAACGCACGTTTTTATCCTTCTGAAGCACTTTCACTGCAGCCTCTACGAAATATTCAGGGCCCTTCTGCATTGTGATACGTCCGAGGAATGTCACTACTTTCTCGCCTTCTGTGCGTCGTTTGATGTCGAGGTATTCCTGATCAAGAGGTATCACAGCATTATGCACAGTAGAAACTTTGGCTGGATTAATGCCATATTTTTCAATTACTGTGCGTCGGGTAAGTTCAGAGACGCACATAATATGGTCAGCATTCTCCATGCCGTCTTTTTCGATAGCGAACACTGTGGGATTGACATTGCCACGAGAGCGGTCGTAGTCTGTAGCATGAACATGGATTACGAGTGGCTTGCCAGTGACATTCTTAGCGTGGATGCCGGCAGGATAAGTAAGCCAGTCGTGAGCATGGATTATGTCGCATTCTACCGTGCGTGCTATCACGCCTGCCACGATGGAATAATTATTGATTTCCTCAATGAGGTTGTCGGGATATCTTCCTGAAAATTCTATGCAACCCAGATCGTTGAGCTTCATATAGTTGAAGTCGGCGTAAATATGGTCGCGGAGATCATAATAAAGTTGCGGATCCATGACTTTGCCAATGCGGCTTTCCACGTAGTCCCAGCTTACGTCGCGCCAAGCTACGGGAGTGCAGTTGGCGCCGATGATGCGGGCAAAACCTTTTTCCTCGTCGCCCC
>CAYZQA010000083.1:0-6806 GCA_964480745.1 uncultured Sangeribacter sp.
TGTTACTAGATCAGTAAAATAATAATCTGAAGGATCATAGGCTGAGTCGTTATAATCTCTTTCATTCGACCAGGCCGGGGTCCCTTTCTCCGTGACGTGAATCTTCCGGATTGGTGCAGATGTACGCCAATCTCCTATTATAAGGCAATAAAACGCCCCATTCGTCTGATAGAAATCGCGCATCCATTCGCGTATGCTTGACTCTTTGTCCACACAGTATTGCGTTGCGCCTATCGAGTAGGAAGGATTCGCAAGGATGGCTTCGGGAGAAATCACCGTGACCTGAAATCCCTGCTGGCGTTTCCAAGCTGCGAGTTCCTCCACACCGTCCTCTAGACTTTCCGGCACAAGGATGACATAGTCAGTCGCATTTTGCATCTCCAGTTCATAATTGTCGGATACTGCGGCTTTCATCAATGGCTTAGCCAATTTCTTGTCACATATGGAGACTTCAAAGTAATCTAGCGCCGCCGAGTCATACATCTGGGTGAATCCTTGGCTCTTCAGGGGACGGAATTTCATGTCTTTTGTGTCGCATCGGTTGAAACTCAGCTCGACTTCCACATTGTCGTAGACATAGAGGGCGTTCTCCTCTCCGTTGTACGCAACCGGGTGGACCGCGAATGTCACATAATGGTCAGAGCCGTTGAGGAAGAATTCGTTGGTGATCTCTGCCGTTGCGGAACGCGTGGACGCAGTGTAGCCTGTGCCGGAGAGAGTTGCATAGGAAATCCCAGAGGGATCCTCGCTTGTGGTGCAATCCTTAAACGGTTTCAGCGGATATTGCAATTCAATCCGCTCTTTCCTCGTGGCGGAGATTACCGAGGCGGAGAACGCATTGCTATTTTCCGGTACGCGGACATTGATATACCGGACGGGCACCATCGGCTCATCCATCTCCTTGCGCATCGTCTCCCCGGGCCAATTGATTTCAGAGAACGTGTTGCCCTCTGGGGTCGTGGAAGTGATGATGGTAAGTGAATCTGTGTCAAAAGATTCGGAATGCGAGAAGGTCTCTCCCCGCGCATGGGCTGTCCATGAGGCGGCAAGCATCAGGACAATTGCCCTCACGAAAATATTATTCGGCTTCATAAGGTATGGTCTAAATGGAAAACTATGGTTGGCAAACTCCTGCCGAATCAATCCGTGAGGATCATGCGCCGCGTGTCAATCTCGGTTCCGTCGATGACGAGGGAGTACAGGTACATGCCTGCCTGCAGCTTGGCGCCGTTAATGGATACCTTGGACTCTCCCCGCTCCTGAATGTTAATGGACTCCACCAACTGTCCCTGCAGATCGAAGATATATAGAAATGCTGAGGTTGCGTCTTCCGGCACGTGGCATTCAATCTCGGTGTGGGCATTAAACGGGTTCGGACGGTTCTGGCCGAGATATGCACCCTTGCCTGTCAGCACGTCCTTTACATCTGCCTCTTTGGATTGTTTCTTTGCCGGGCCATCCTCACCTTTGAGCATTGCCACCTCGGCCCGCAAATCCTTAACTGCCTCCACGAGCAGGGGGATGAATCCCTGATAGTCGATACCGAGCATTCCTTCTTCATCTTCGACCACAAGGTCAGGGAAAATCTCGCGCACCTCCTGAGCAATGAAGCCGTATCTAAGGCGGTCATCGTTTCCGCTAACCTCACTCGTTGCAGTTTCAGCTGAGTCAGCCACAGCTTGCTGCGCTGAGGTTGCAACAGAACTATTGAGACGATAGCTCACCGGGTTAAGCTCCCAGAGCCCGAGGTACGCCTCATCAACATTCTCAATATCTCGTTTCAGACGATAGTCGGACGAGGTAATAAAACCGTAAGCGGCCACACTCGTATAACACAGCAGGTTACTAACCGCAGTTGAGGTCGGGCTGCATTTGAATGCAAGGACTGGTCGATTTCTACATGTCAAAATAGTTCCAAGTTCACCATGCAGGCGCAACATATTAGTGGAAGTGGGCAATCTGGACAATGACTGCCTATGTTCCCCAACATACACTTTACTTTCAGCACCAAAGGACACAATGCCCCCGCTATAATCCTCACCGGGTCCTAAAAATATCGCCGTGGAAATTGAATCTCCAAGAAGGAAGCCTTCTGTGTTAATAGGTATGGAATCTGCTAACGGCCCGAAGACTACTTTCCCATGCTCGTTAATATTAACTTGTCCGAGCGATGTGGATACTGTGGCAGCCAACAAAGCGGCCGCGAGAAAGAATTTTTTTGCCATGATGATATAGTTCAGTGGTTTTATTTCGGTATGATCTTGCGATGTGTAACATAGATTGAAACGGGGCTGGAGACGCGGTTTACAGGGGGATGATGCGGCGGTGGGCACGGCCGGGGAGGATTCCCTTATCGTTTCGTGGCGCAATATAGGGGTTTTGGATTGATTTTGCAAGGGGTTATGTTGTAAAACATATTATTTTTCAAAATTTTTTACGTTTGGTCTGGATTTGGGTCCAAACATACGCCAAAGTGGCAGGCCGCCTTTCTTTACATCGGGAAAGAGGGAATAAAGAAAACCCCGGGCCGGGAAGGCTCGGGGTAAACGGTACGGTGATGAAGTTACCGTGGCCAGACGAACTTCTTGCCGTCGCGGATGTAGACGCCGCCCGGTTGCGGGGTGGTTAATGGATATCCCTTAAGGTCAAACATGCCGCGAACAAAGGAAGGAAGTTCAGAAGTATCCTTAGGGAACATGACTTCAGCCCAATCGGACGTGAGGATGATTTCAAAAATGTCTTTGCTGTATAGCAGCTCATCTCCAGACCAACATTCCCTTAGCTCTGTCTGAAATCCGGGTATACTTTCGCCCTCAGATGGAGACATGAATAGTAATGTAGGACTTCCTACTCCTTCTATCCAGTATTCTGTGTGTCCAATTCTGGAATCATCAGTGAAAACAATTACTTCTGGCCAATCGTTCCACATAGGAATCCTAATTTTAGATTCTACCACACCGGGGGTGTACTCGTACCCCTCCTGGACGTTGAAAGTGAGTAGCATTTCGAAATTTTTATGTTCTTCCACAAATCCCCATAGGGTATCATCTTTTTCATATACAGCCCATCTTTTGAACTCTTTCATTGAGGGGAATAAATATCCAGCGACTGCCTTTACACTATTTCCATCCGACATGAGGGAGTCACCCAAGACTCGATAACAGAAATATGAACCTTTCTTGAATGGGAGTTCAGGATCCCAACTTCTGGTTATCCAAATCTTACCATCCTCCAGAATATTTCGACGGGGTTTGTCTGCATCAGCAATTCCCATATTAACGGCGAAGATAATACCTGCCATTACTATCAGTAATTTTAATGTTCTTTCCATTTTATAGTCTTATTACGCTATATTGTCTTATTACTTTGTGTTCAATAATTGGCAAAACCATTCACCCAAGGTAATGCCCTAAAATTGTTCCCCAGTAGTCATTCACTGGTTATTAGTACGTGGGCTCCTTTTCTAAATTCAGTTCCCGCTTTCAACACAACCTCTTTACCTGTTATGGTGTTGATCCCACTTTCAAAGATTACCTTTCCAGATATATCCTCACTTGAGATCCGCTCTCCCATCTGGACATAGTCCGCAGGAGGTGCATTGTAGTTGGAGAGAGTTTTATTTTGAAGGGTTAATACACTGGTTTGGACAGGCATAAAGCCAGGTTTAGTTAAGCAAACAGAGAAATGACCTATGGGAATCACATCCCTTACGTTTCTAGTATCATACCATACCCATTGAAATTGATTGGGAGAATCTGGTAAACTCTTTACACAAATCCTACATGAATCGATGTTACTATGGATATCCATACTGGAATCTTTCATAATAAAACGGAACCCGTCGATCAATGCTGGCATGTCCGTATAGATAAAAGTTTCAGGATCTCCAACAGGGTTCAAGGCGAATTGAACCCATCGTTCAGTACCTAGTTTCTGACAATCACTGACTAGTGCAAATTTTGCAGCAGCGACTATAGCCCCCCAGGTTTTTTCAATTTCAGAATTTCCAAATAAATTCTTATAAAATTCTGAATTATACTTAATAGAGGCTCCTAAATTGTCTTTTTTTAAAGACCATCCCACTCTTGATGATCCTAAATACCCAATAACGCCATTATTTGGATTTCGTATAAATGCTTCACTCAAACATGGATCTTCACCTGGACCTCCGTCAAAATAATTGGTGTTACAGGCCGTGGTGGTTATAAAAGTGTGACATGAATTAATTTGTTTAGTGGCTTGGGAGCGTGTATATAAACCATCCACTTCCATTTTCCACCCTATTCCAACACCATGAGTATGGACATCGATCAAACTATATCCTTTACGTATTTGCTCCTCCAAGTGTAAGGGTGAGAAGTCGTAATCCCTACCGGAGGGAAAATCAGTGTAGGTATCATAAAATAGGTGAACAGGACCGTCCCAATATGGGGAAATACATTCACCGAGAATTATACGTGCCTGTGCTTCCGCGTCACTTTGTTCATTGTCGTTGTCCATATATCCTGAAATGACACTCCCTCCCATTAACATCCCCTTAGTAATGTTTGGTTTTTGCTCATACGAGATTAATTTGGATATGTAATTCTTAGCTTCCTCCTCTGTTTGAATGGGAACTCTGGAGACATAATATTGCGGCATCATATCCACATTGTCCTCTATTTCCCCGCATATTCCATTACCGTTTGCATCCCAATTGAATGTGCCATTTAGACAAGCATAGAATAAATCTGTGGGGATGTTATTATCCTCATATATTTCTCTTCCCTTTGCGATTGCATACCCATAGCAACCCTTAACGGGAACGATACTGTTATCCCCTCCTAACAATACATACTTTAGACCAAAATTTTCATATAGATATCGCAAACACTCTTTAATTTTTATTTGCCCGTCACTTCCATCATAGTTTTGATTTATTTGCTCCAAAGTAATGATTTTTGAGAAAAGACCCTTTGATCTCTTCCAATCAATCAGTGGTTCAAATGCCTCTCTTAATGATTCAGAAGTTATAATCACGTAATCCAGTCTTGTAAGGGGATCCTTCAAATTATCATTTGGCATTTCTTGGAATCTCCTCAACAACTGAGGATTCTCAATCCGGCCAGAAAGCAAACGTCGTTCAATTGAACTAATTTTCATTTGGGGAATGTTGGGTGTCCCGTCAAATTCTATATCGTATTTGACCATACCGATAAAGGTCAGCTGATCTTTTTCTGTATCATATAAGAAGGGACAGATCTGCAGGTGAAGCACCTGAAAGTTCTCGCATTCCGAAATTCCGGCAAAGCGGCATACTTCCTGAGGATATGTCAGTCCCCGCTTATAGCGGATCGGGGACAGTGTATTAGATGTTGATGCCGATCCGTCGGTTGGTACTGGGAGTCGGTTGGATTCCAGTCTCACATCCCTTATTTCGAAAAGATTGGAAAAAGATGGTATGATTCCCTTAAAAGTAACCCCCTTCGGGATGATATAGTTCTTTGATATATATGGGAGGCAGGGGGCATCCGTCTCGTCAAAACAGGCCTGGGACCCCGTTTCAATCCTGTGATTACCTTCAGCTGTCAATACCACTCTGAAATCCTGGCGTGAAAACTCTGCTGCGAGATTACCCATGGTATAGGCCATGGCAACGTTGCATATATTTAGAAATGTTGTTATGATGATTAAAATGAGAAAAAATCTTTTCATAGGGTTTGGCTAGAAGCGGAAGATGTTTTGCGTCTCGGCTGAAACGAGGGCTGGAGACGCGGTTCCCAGGGGGATGATACGGCGGTTGGCTCGGCCGGGGAGGTTTCCCTTATCGTTTCTGGGCGCAATATAGCTGTTTTGGATTTATTTTGCAAGGGTTTATGTTGTAAAACATATAAATACTTCAAAATTTGGTGTTTTTGGGTGGGATTTGGTCGTTGTTTTGAGAAAATTGGAAAGTTAAGGCGCATTTTGGCTTGCGGGTTGCAAACCCGCAAGGGCTCAACCTGGGGGTTACAAACCCCCAGGGACTGAAAGACTTTCTTCAAAAGGTTTTAATTATTGGCCACCAGATATTCAGAGGCAGAAAGGACAGGAATGTTTGAGAAGGAGAAATCTTTTTGATTGCGGGTAATTATACAATCGCATCCCGCATCTTTTGCGCATTGATATTGCAATGCATCCTCAAAATCAGAAGCCTTAAGAGCCAGCGCTTTTCTAATCTGAGATTCTGTATTTTTCACGATTTCAAATACCTCACACATTTTCAAAATCATTTCCCTCGCAATCTCTTTATCCATTTTTCGTGTGATATATGAAAAATTAGCTACAGTAAGGAATGATACGTAGCATTTGTATTTGTGGCTCGAGACGTATCTCATCAGTTGTTCCGAAGGATCTCCTACTCCTTCTCTGACAAAATAATCCAATATGAAATTAGTGTCAAGAAATATCTTTTTCATTTGCTCATTATATAGCGCGTTCTTTCATCCGTCATATCTATCAAGGAAGGATCGATCGCATCTTTAATGCTGTGAAGTTTTTCTAACCACTCATTGGTTGTCTGTTCATCAACTTTTGGCTCCTTCTTTATCGAGGTTTTTACAACTCCTTTCATATTCTCTATCATCCGACGTAGAAATTTGCTGTCGGCATCCTTTTCCAATGTAACTACTATTTGTGTCATAAGAATTCTATTCTTTATGGTTTAATAACAAAGATATGATTTTGATTGCTGTCCGCCAAATAAAATTACAAAAAAAGACCCCGTATCATAAAATTTCAGAGCTCCCGGGGCGGTTTCGGGCGAGTGATTTTCGCAAGCTGAGGAG
>CAYZQA010000084.1:0-6780 GCA_964480745.1 uncultured Sangeribacter sp.
GGTTGAGACAGTTGATCGTCTTGGCGAAGATTCGGACGCAGGAGGTGGTCGCGCCGCCTCGGAGGCCGCAGAAAAGATAGGCGTGGGCCAGGCGCCCGGCCTCGATGGAATTGCGGAGGGTCTCGGTCAGATGTCGCTGGCCGACCACGCTGCGGAATGTGGCGGGACGGTATTTGCGGGCGCTGACTATATATTGTTCACTCATAGAAACTCATAGAAAAGGGAAATGGGGCGACCGGACATTCCCGGTCGCGGACTACAAAAGTAATAAAATTTTTTATGAAACGCTGACTCTGCAACAATATCGGCCCGGAAGCGTTACAAATATTGAAGCTGACCGGGCGAAGCCGGTCAGCTTCTCATAACCATACGCAATCACCATGGGAAAAAGCCTGCTATATACCCGGACGGGCGACCGGGGGACGACCTCGCTCGTCGGCGGAGAGAGGGTGAAGAAGAATTCCACCCGACTTGTCGCCTACGGCGAGCTCGACGAGCTCTCGTCGCAAATCGGGGTTGTCGCCGCCGAGCCGGATTGTCCGGAGGGGCTGCGCCGGGATCTCCATGCGGTCCAGAACGAGCTGTTCAACATCGGTAGCTATCTGGCGACGGCCGTCAAGCCGGGGGAGAGTCCCCGATGCGCTTCGCTGACGGAGGAGAAACTCCGGGAGATGGAGAGCTGGATCGACCGCCTTGACGAGGAGACTCCGAAGATCAGGGCCTTCGTCCTTCCCGGGGGAAGCCGGGGCGCGGCAGCCGCACATGTGGCGCGCACAGTTTGCCGGCGCGCCGAGCGGGCGCTCTACACGCTGGCGGATGAGGAATATGTTGATCCAATGGTTATGGCCTATATCAACCGACTATCGGACTATCTCTTCATCGCGGCGCGCTATCTCAACCATGTCGCAGGCGTTGAAGAGATAACGTGGAAGCAAGGATAGAGAAACGGCCCGGGAATCTGGGGAATGACTCCGGAACCCGACCGGGAGAAAATAAAGAAAAGAAAAAACACATAAATAAAGAAAGGAAACAGATCATGTATTGGAGTTTGGAATTAGCGTCGAAATTGGACGAAGCGCCCTGGCCTGCAACGAAAGAAGAACTGCTTGACTTCGCTATGCGTAGTGGGTGTCCGATGGAAGTGATAGAGAATCTGCAAGAGATCGAGGATGAAGGGGAGACCTACGAAAGCATCGAGGACATCTGGCCCGACTACCCGAGCAAAGACGACTTCTTCTTCAACGAAGAGGAATACTAATATACATCTACGGAAGCTCCACCTCGAATCGGGCGCAATCTAAAGCTTGCTCGAATCGGGCGCAATCTAAAGCTTGCTCACGGAACCATACTTATGGGGTTCAGTGAGCAAGCTTTTGAGAATCCAGGCTTACTCATAAATTTAAAGCCAAACTCCTGACTATTAAGGATTGATCAATCCAAAGCATGGTCTTGTGAGCAAGCTTCAGCTTGCGCATAATTATCCTTTCGCTTTAATTTTAGTTCTTTTTTCCCAAATCTCCTTCCTCCATGCCTCGATCTTTTCTTCGTAGCTTTAACCGTCGCTGCATTGGTCATGATTATAAGAGCCGGTGCATTTATATGATTACAATTCTTAAAGCTCCCGAGGCTCCTGTTTTCTCTTCGGTCTCTCAAGATTTGAAAAGCAAGAAGCTCTCTCCTATTGTAACTTTGCAGCCTGCCGGAACCATTATCTGTGAATGTCTTGATGAACTCTGCCGAAGTTTTACAGAGCTTAGGATTTTGCGAAGAATTGCTATGCCCGACCATATCCATTTTGAGATATTCGTCACCACTGCAACCATGCAGCCCTTGGGATCGTTGATAGCGGTGTTTAAAAGTAGATGTTCAAAACTGTATTGGGAGCTATTTCCGGAGTCACGACAAGCCATAGAGAAAATACCGATGTTTGCTCCAGGGTTCAATGACAAGATAGCATTCAGAGCCGGAGCTAAAGATGCTTTTTATAATTATATCGCTGATAATCCGAGACGTTATCTGGTGAAAAAGCTATATCCGGATTATTTCTATCATAAGGTGATGATGGAAATTGAGGGAAGGAAATGTGGTCTTTATGGCAACTTATTCCTTCTTGATAATCCTGTTAAGTCTTTTGTAAAGATCAGTCGTGACAAAAGCAAAATGCCGGATTTAGAGGAAAAAATAAGGGAATGGGAAGAAACGATGCGTTGTGATGGAGTATTGGTATCCCCATTCATTAATCCGGCTGAGAAAGAATTACGTGATAAGGCTATTGAAAATGGGAATGGAATAATAGTGATATTGGATTACCGCTTCTCTGAAAGGACGAAACCTTATAAATCTCAATTCGATCTTTGCGCGGAGGGAAAATTGCTTATCGTCAGTACAGAAGAATTCGCCACTCCTCCTAAAGAGATGAAATATAGCCATGCCCAGCACTTAAACTCCATAGCACGGGCGGTTGCTCATCTTTCTCCATTGCAGGCCAAACTTATTCCGCGAAAGAGTACTTAAGTGTACGGCAACTTTTCCTAAAACGACAAATTTCAGGACCATAACTCAGCCGGCACTGGCCGACGTGCACGGCCAGATCAATGAGAAACCAAGAAAAAATTGGGGTTCTCAACCCCTAAAAAGGAATTCTTTAAAATTTGGGCTAATTTTGCAGCTGCCATTTGACTCTACACCTTATTCTTTGAAGGTTTCAACCAATTTCGGGTTTACGGGGCCATAGACGCATCGCTCATATTTCGTGGCGAAAATTTCGAAACATTTGTTACAGTGCAGACAGCGGGAATGATCTATGGTGCCGCTTTTTAGTTGGACAATGAAGTCGGGCTGAGTCAGCAAGGCTCTTCCTAAGGATACGAAATCAGAGGTCTCAAGGGCCGTGTCGATCGCCTCATTCGTATAAATGCCTCCCACGGGCGAGAGAAGTAAGTTAGGAAATTCTTTCCGAAGCTCTCTGACTGCATCAAGATAATAGAGCTGATCTTGGCGACCTTTCTGGGTGAAGTCCCGTCCGCTCACTTCTACCAGATCCAACCCTGCCCCGACCAATTCCAGGACGTAGTCAACGAGGATTCCATAGTCGTCAACTCCCTCGGTGGTGTTGTGGGCATTCATTTTTGCCATTATAATGAAGTCCTTTCCGCAGGCTGAGACAATCCCTGCTATAATTTCGCGGTGGAAGCGTATGAGATTCTCTGGCGAACCTCCGTATTGGTCGGTCCGGTGGTTCAGCTCGACTGTGCAGACGGCCTGAAGAAAATACCAATGGGCGATATGGATCTGGACTCCATCGAATCCCGCTTTCTGGGCACGGATGGCCGCATTGACAAACCAATCGCGAATTTCTTCCATCTGTGCGGAGGAAAGTTCGTTGAAGTCAAAAGGTGTCAACCCTTTAGGACCGGCCAAAGAAATCTGAGCCACTGCCAGGGATCCATATTCGTGTAGTTTGTCCGAAATCCTTTTTAACCCATGGATTTTGCCATCGTCGCCAATAGAGAGCTGGGCGGTATCGGCCCTGAATCAAGAGAGGGACTGACGCTCAAGTGTCCGGTGATGACCACTCCTATTTCTCCACGGCCAAGCGTGTCATACATCTCAATTTCCGCATCGCTTACAGTTCCATCCGTATTTCCGAGGTGATCGTTCACGGCGCTGCGGATAAAACGATTCTTGATTGTCTTGCCTTTTACTTCAATGGGGCTGAACGCCTTACGTTTATTTTCTTGCATGGTATCTGTTAGACATTATACGTTTCTGAAGTCTAATCATTTCTGAAGTCTAAACAAAAGTCGCCCTAAAATGGTTGATTTGGCAACCAAGTTTATTGTTTCGGCTCCTACAGTTTTACTTTATTTTTTTTTCGTGCCACGGTGTAGATTCTAAATCGAAGTGCAAAATTTCGAATTAGAATTTGGGGATTAAAAACATTTCTCTCTCCTTCTGGAGGGGGATGCCATGCGGCGGGGAAGGCCTAAACCGTCCGCAAGAGCCCGTTTAAGATACCAACTGGCAATGCAAAATCAAAAAAGGAGACCGAAGTCTCCCCAAAATTAATTAATTTTGTATGGCTATGTACAGCCAATTAACCCGAGAACAAAGGCACATCATTTCGTCGAGGTATGCAAATAAATCTACATAAATCAAACAGACATGGAAAAAGCGAAGACTATTGAAGAATTGGTAAAAGTAATAGTGGAAAATGTAGGATCGGGGCAAAGTGTAAGGTATGATTTGAAGACGCTTTCTTATGGGGTTGTGCTGGATCTTATGGATATAGGTGGATGGGAGTATTTGGAAATGAAGGAGTTGCCTGATAACTTAGAGGAAGAATTGCAGGATTGGGAGTTGGAAACAATAATCGAACAAAGGTCGATTCTGGCTTTGCCCGATGAGATCGATCCTCCGAGATCTTGGTTGCAGTTTGAGTGGATGAGAAATTTTGCTGATGAAAATTCCACTGGAAAGAAATTCGATAGGGATGTTGAAAGGGCATTGAAAAGTCGTCATCCGTTCGGGGCCTATAAGGATGCGCTTTGGCAACATGGACTGTTAGATGACTGGTATAAATATCGCGATGAATGTTGCGAAAAATATGTAAGAGAGGAACTCGGCCTGGATTCTGAGCCCATCCCTGTCGAGGATATGATAGAGGATGAATTAGCGCGAATCGAAGATGAAAATGACATTACGATTCTGCTTGCCGTTGAGTCGGGAAGCAGGGCGTGGGGTTTTGCTTCTCCCGACAGTGATTATGATGTAAGATTTATCTATGTCCATAAACCGGAATGGTATTTCTCGGTGGCGAATCAGCCGGACACAATCGAATATATGTCGGAGGATCATCTTCTTGATTTCTCCGGGTGGGAGTTACGCAAAACTCTCCGTCTGCTGGCCAAGACTAATCCCAATCTTTCCGACTGGCTGCTTACCGATATGACATATCTTTCAGATGAGACATTTCTGAAAGAAATACGCAAAGCGCAAGCTGATTTTTACAACCCGATTAATGCAATGTACCATTTCTTCAATATAGCTAAGCATCATGATGAAGGCTATCTTCGTCGAAATGGGTGCACTTTGAAGAAATTCCTTTACTTCCTAAGGGGCGTTCTGGCGTGTGAATATATAGAAAAGCATAAGAAGCACCCTCCGGTGGATTTCCGTAAACTTGTGGAAGCGACTGTAGCGGACAATAATCTTAAAAAATCCATTTATCGTCTGCTTGATTTAAAGACCCAAAGCAAGGAATCGGATGCGAGGATAGTGGAAGAGGAACTTCAGCAGTTTGCCTATTCCCTTTATAATACGCGGGAAAAGAAGCTTGGAGAGTTCCGCCCCGTCCCAAATGAGCATCGATGGTCTGAACTGGACGCAATTCTCTACCGCTATGCGGCCGGAAAAGGAGAATCTGCGCCTTAATTCAAATTGCGTGTAATTCAATGTTCATGTTTATTCACGATTCTCATAAGACCATGAAAGGCGACAATCTTTATATGTAGATTCCTTTAAAAAATTTGGGCTAATTTTGCAGTTGCCCGTTGACTCTACTGTCATGCCTGAATTTGGATTTGCTGAGAAAAGATATTAACTTTACGGAAAAGTGTCAGTCATGAGTAAATCTCCTTACCCTATTGGAATCCAAACTTTCTCTGAAATTATAGGGGAAGGATATGCCTACGTCGATAAGACTGCCTATATAAAATCTTTGGTGGATTTTGGGAAGTTCATTTTTCTAAGCCGTCCGAGACGGTTTGGAAAAAGTCTTTTGCTTTCCACGTTAAAGGCATATTTCGAAGGCCAGCGGCAACTCTTCAAGGGGTTGGCGGCCTACGATATGGATCTGGACTGGACTCCGTCGCCCGTGATTCGCATTGATCTCAATTCTGAGGACTACTCTAACCCCGATGCACTCGAAAATCTCATAAACTGGTATTTGAAGGATTACGAAAATAGTTATGGGTTAATCTCTCAAAATGCATCGGTTTCCGAACGTTTCAAAAATCTTATCAAGAACGTCTACGAGCTGACAGGACGCAAGGTGGTTATACTCATTGATGAATATGATAAGCCGTTGCTGGAGGTTGAGGAATCGGAGGAACTATATAGGAAGAATCTCGGCACTCTGAAAGGTTTCTTCGGCAATCTTAAGTCGATGGATGAGTATATCCGGTTCGCTTTCATAACCGGTGTGGCCCGCTTTAGCAAGGTCAGCATCTTCAGCGATCTCAATAACCTCAAGGACATCTCTATTGACCATGCCTTTGCTGACATCTGCGGATGGACAGAGAAAGAATTATTGGATAATTTCCGCCAAGGCATCCAACAGTTGGCTGAAGAGAGGGAAGAGGATTTCGATTCGACTCTTAGGGCTTTGCGTGATTACTATGACGGGTATTTATTCACTCTGAAAGGTTCACGCCTATATAATCCCTATAGCGTTTTAAATGCATTGGCCTCCAAAGAGATCGATCCCTATTGGTTTTCAACCGGCACGCCTACTTTCTTGATAAAACGTGTCCGTGCACGTGGCACATATCCTCCCGATATTAATGGAAAAATGTGTAGCAAGAAGGATCTGTTAGCCGTGGGATTTAACGACCGCAATCCTATTCCCTTGATGTTCCAGACCGGTTATCTTACGATATGGAAGTATAGAAAGGATGCCGATCTTTATGAACTTCGGTTTCCTAACAAGGAAGTGGAAATCGGTTTTTATCAAGACCTCCTTCCGGAATATGCCCCTTCGACGGGAAATCCGGACAGCCC
>CAYZQA010000085.1:0-6755 GCA_964480745.1 uncultured Sangeribacter sp.
GGCGTAGCTAACGTAGCTTCTGAGAATGTAGCTCCCGTTTACTACAACCTCCAGGGTGTTCGCGTTGCTAACGCTGAAAACGGTCTCTTCATCGTTAAGCAGGGCAACAAGGTAAGCAAAGTTTACGTTAAGTAATCTCCCTACCCCAAAATAACCCAAGCGGCTGCCTCCCCGGCAGCCGCTTTCTTTTTAGCCCTCCGGGGCTCTGGACGCGATTTATCGAGTCCCTTCTGCGGCAGACGAAACAATCACTTCCTCTTGCTTTTCTGCCGTTTTTTTGCTTATTTTGGCCTCTGATGAAAGTCCTGACCCTTGACCAGAACCGGTTTGCCGAGGCTTGCAAACGCCTGCAAGCCGAAGTCTCCGCGTCCGGCTTCGACCCGGACGTGCTTGTCGGAATCGCCACAGGCGGCGATTTCGTCGCCAAGCTGTTCTCTCATCCCGTCACCCTCTCCATCCGCCGCCAGCGCTCGCTGACGGCTTCCAAACGCGGCACAATCGGAAAGATCATCCGCCGCCTACCCCGCCCGGTCAACAATCTCCTCCGCATCGCCGAAGCCGCCCTCCGCGAAGTTGCCGACCGCCTCTCCAAGCCCATAGTCAAAACTCTCCATCTCCCGGCGGAGACCGCACATCAGCTCGGTCAGGCGCGCCGGATACTGGTGGTCGACGATGCCGTAGATTCCGGCGCCACAGCCGCCGCCGTGATCGCCGCAATACGCGCCGCCTCGCCCCAAGCAGACATCCGCCTCGCCGTCATCACCGTCACACGCCCCAACCCACTAATCAACGCCGATTATGCCCTCTTCCGAAACCGCACACTTGTCCGCTTCCCCTGGTCGGAAGACTACGCTAATCCTTGACCTCGACGGCACGCTCCTCCGCTGCAATTCCTTCACGCTCTTCGTCAAGTTCCTCTTCCGCAGAATCCCCCGCCTCAGGCCCTTCCTGCTCGCAGTCGTCGCGCTCCGCAAGGCGCGCCTGATCTCCCACGCCGAAGCCAAGGAAAGAATTATCCTCCGCAGTAGGGACGCGATAAATCGCGTCCAATCCCCCGACGACTCCCCTTTTTGTAAAAGTCCCAAGCTTCAGCGCAGGGGAACGCGCCCCGATCTCCTCCAGGATTTCCTCTCCCTTCTCCGCGAGCATATCAACCCCGAAGTCGCCGCGCTCATCCCCGAAGCCGACCGCACAATCCTCGCCACAGCCGCACCGGCACTCTACGCCCTCCCCTTCGCCCGGATGATCGGCATCCCCGAAGCCACAGCCTCCCACCCCGGCGAGCCCGAGAACAAGGGGGAGCAGAAACTTGCCTCCGTACGCCGCCTCGGCGTCACGTTTGACGCCGATGTCACCGTCGTCTCTGACCACACCGACGACCTCCCCCTATTCAAGGCGAACGCCGCCGGGCGCAACCTCCTGGTCACGCCCGACGGCATTCAAACCTTTAATCCCGATTAATCGGGATTCTCAGGATTTATCGAGATTAATCTCGATTATTCCTGATTAATCTTGATTATTCGAGAGTAAAAGGGATTTCGACGTCAGCCGGAGCTTCCACTACCGCCCCGTTGTCGCTGGCCGGCGTCCACGCCGGCATTCCCTTCACAAGGCGCACCGCCTCGCTCTCCAGATCCGGGTCGACCATCCTCTTGATGCGGATGTTGCCGATCGATCCGTCGGTCTTCACCACGAACGTCACCGACACAACCCCCTCGACGCCGTTTTCTTTCGCCGTTGCGGGATATTTAAGGTTGGCGGCAATATATTCTTCCAATGCCGGCTCGCCGCCCGGAAAGGAGGGGGGAGTCAACGCCGATGCCGAAAAGGCAAACCCGGCCATCGCCACAAGGGCCATAATCATCTTTTTCATAACTTGTCTAAATTTTTTTGAGACGGGGTCTTAATTTTTCGGTCCGTTCCGGATCGTGGGTAATTCTTTATACTTTGACCCCGACAACCCCGGGAGGTTTACTTCCCTAACCCCGGAAGGTTTACTTCTTCCCAGTGCTTGAGCAAGGAAACAAGCGTATCGCAGCCATCTTCCAACAAGTCGAGCACGAGCTGAAAACCGGCTGCCCCTTCATAATAAGGATCCGGGACATACCGCTCCCCGGAATGGTCGACACAGAAGTCTGTCATCCGGAAGAGTTTCCTTTCCTCCTCCGGCGTGGCGGCCGTCCGGTAAAGGTCGTCCATATTCCGGTCGTCCATGCCGATTATGAGGTCGAAATAGGCGTAATCCTGCCGCCGGACAGTCCTCGACCGATGGTCGAGCCGGTAGCCACGCTGGAACGCCGCGGAGCGCATCCTCGAATCCGGCAGATCCCCCGCATGGCCTCCGTAGAAGCCGCCAGAGTCAAACACGGCATCCTTCAGCCCATAGGCCTCCGCATACGCCGCCGCGACACCCTGCGCCGCCGGACTGCGGCAGATATTCCCCAAGCATACAAACAGGACGCGGGGGCCACGGCTTTGCGCCATAGCCTCCGCGAGCATTTCCTCGACGCGCTTCCGCGTCGCTTCAGGAAGCCTCTCCCAGCGAGGCTCGCCGTTAGACTCCGTCTTATTTCTCATCGATATCCAGTTCGTAATCATCCCCGAAGAGGTCGTCCCCTCCGTTGAAGTCATCGTTGAAATCATCCGCATCGCGGTCGTCGGGCGTCGCCTCCTCATCGCTCTCCTTGTCGGCCAACTTCGGGTCTTCCGAGGGGAGGAAGGGGTTGCGCGACAGTTTCCCTTCGGCACGCTGCTGCTTCAACGCCTCCAGAATCTTCTGCTCAAGCTCATCCATCAGCTCCGGATTGTCAGCGATAACTTTCTTCACCGCTTCACGGCCCTGGCCGAGCTTCGCTCCATTATAAGAGAACCAAGCGCCGGATTTCTTGACGACACCCATCTTGACGGCCATGTCGATGACCTCGCCGGCCTTCGATATGCCCTCGCCGAACATCATCTCGAATTCACATTTCATGAACGGAGGCGCAACCTTGTTCTTGACAACCTTCACCTTTGTGAGACGCCCGATCGCCTGGTCCTTGTCCTTGATATACTGTCCCGGACGGATATCGAGGCGGACCGAAGAGTAGAATTTCAATGCGTTACCGCCCGTCGTCGTCTCCGGGTTGCCATACATGACGCCGATCTTCTCGCGGATCTGGTTGATGAAGATGCAGCAGGTCCGCGTGCGGGAAATGGTTCCCGTCAGCTTTCGCATCGCCTGCGACATCAGGCGCGCATGAAGGCCGACATTCTTGTCGCCCATCTCGCCGTCGATCTCTGCCTTCGGCGTCAGAGCGGCCACAGAGTCGATCACAAGCACATCGATCGCGCCCGAGTTGATCAGCTGCTCCGCGATGTCGAGGGCCTGTTCGCCGTTGTCCGGCTGAGCGATCCAGAGGTTGGTGACATCCACGCCAAGGTGTTCGGCATAGAAACGGTCGAACGCATGCTCGGCGTCGATGATCGCGCACATGCCTCCCTGCTTCTGGGCCTCGGCGATGACATGGATCGCCAGCGTTGTCTTACCCGACGATTCCGGGCCGAAAATCTCTGTGATTCGGCCGCGCGGAAGACCGCCTACGCCAAGGGCGTAGTCGAGGCCCAGCGAACCGGTGGAGATCGTCTCCACGTCCTGGACCGCGTCGTCGCTCATCTTCATCACGGCGCCAGCGCCGAAGTCTTTCTCTATATGCTCCATCGCCAGGCCGAGAGCCTTCAGCTTCTCTTCCCGGTCGGAGATTCTTGTCGCGGCTGCCGGAGCTTTCTTCGCCGCCGCTTTTTTCTTTACTGCCATATCTTATCTTTTAATTTTGTTTCTGTCACAAAATTACAACAAAAGCGCCCCGATTCATAATTTCGGGACGCTTTTATTAATTAAAGATTCTTAACCCACTGCAACTTTCTTGCAGCCGAGTCAATTGTCAATTTGTCATTTTGTCAATTTGTCAATTTGACAATTTGTCAATATTAAGCTTCGTATCCGGGTTTCTTAAGCAGCTTGAACATGTTCTTCTTGTAAGCCTCGACGCCGGGCTGGTTGAAGGGATTGACCCCGAGCATATAGCCCGATACGCCGCAAGCAAATTCGAAGAAGTAGATCAGCTGGCCGAGCGAGTATTCGTCAAGCTGTTCGAGCTCGATACGGATGTTGGGCACGCCACCCTCTACATGGGCCATCTGCGTACCGAGTTCCGCCATCTTGTTGACCTCGTCGACGCGCTTTCCGGCAAGATAGTTGATGCCGTCAAGGTTGGCCTCGTCGGAGGGAACGCGACGCTCAACTGCGGGCTTCGCAACGCTTACGACAGTCTCGAAGATTGTGCGCTCGCCATCCTGGATCCACTGGCCCATCGAATGGAGATCGGTCGTGAAGTCTACGCTGGCCGGGAAGATTCCCTTGCCATCCTTGCCTTCGCTCTCGCCGTAAAGCTGTTTCCACCATTCAGCGAAATAGTGGAGCTTCGGGTCGAAGTTGACGAGGATCTCGATTTTCTTGCCCGACTGATAGAGGGCGTTACGCATACGCGCGTAAGTCTCCGCGGGATTTTCGGGAGAAGGATGCTCAACAGTCGTTGCCATGTTGGCAGCTCCGTCAAGAAGTTTCTGGATGTCGTGGCCGGCGACAGCGATCGGAAGGAGACCAACCGGAGTCAGGACAGAGAAACGGCCGCCGACATTGTCGGGGATGACGTAAGTCTCGTAGCCTTCCTGGGTAGCGAGCGTGCGGAGCGCGCCTTTCTTCTCGTCGGTGATGGCAACGATAAGGTCTTTGGCCGCATCCTTGCCGGCTTCCTTCTCAAGCTTCTCCTTGAGGATACGGAAAGCGATGGCGGGCTCGGTCGTCGTGCCGGATTTGGAAATGACGATGATACCGAAACGCTTCCCTGTCAGAAGTTTCTCAAGCTCGGCGATATAATCCTCAGAAATATTCTGGCCTGCATAAAGGACCTTCGGCTCATTGGGGTTCGGAGCGTAATAATATTCAAAGTTGTCGGCAAGGGCCGTGTTGACAGCCTTCGCGCCGAGGAACGAGCCGCCGATGCCTACGCAAACGACGTAATCACATTTCTCCTGGAGACGCTTGGCCGTGGCGTTGATGCGGGCCACGAGCTCTGCCGATGTGTCTTTCGGAAGTGTCAGCCAGCCAAGGAAATCATTGCCGGCGCCTGTGTGTTTCACAAGGGTAGTCAGGGCCTCGGTTGCGGGACCCTGCAGCGCTTCATACTGCTTCTCCGCATAGTAAAGCGCATGCTGAATGTCTAATTTGATGGTTCTCATAATTGACTATTTCTATAAGTAACTTCTATTTCTTTCAATTATCATTTTGACATTTTGACATTTTGACATTTTGACAATTTGTCAATTTGTCATTTTGTCGCTTGTCACTAATTATAACGCGGCCGGGCTATTCCCTGTTTGCTTTCGAAGGGTAAATAATGAAGAGATCAGGAGAACGTGTCGGTGATGGCGTCTATCGCCCGCTGGGGGTTGCGCCCTTCGTAAAGGATGGCGTGGACGCAGTCGAGGATAGGCATTTCGACATTCGGGCCGGCCCGGTTGATGTCGAAGATACATTTTGTGCCGTAATAGCCTTCGGCCACCATCTCCATCTCCATCATCGCGGCCTTGACGCCATAGCCCTTTCCGATCATCGAGCCGAAGTTATGGTTGCGCGAGAAGCGACTGTAGGCCGTGACAAGCAGGTCGCCCAGGTAAGCCGAGCGGTCGATGTCGCGCCCCGGCAGCGGGGCGATGGCATCGACAAAGCGGCGCATCTCCCGGATCGCGTTGCAGACGAGCATCGCCAGGAAGTTGTCGCCCATCTTCATACCGCCGACAATGCCCGCGGCAATCGCGTAGACATTCTTCAGCACAGCTCCATACTCTATCCCGTCGACATCCTCCGAAACTATCGTCTTCATCCGCTTCCCCGCAAGGAGACGGCAGAATGCGCGGCTTTTTTCAAGATCCGGACAGCCGATTGTCAGATAGCTCAGACGGTCGAGCGCGACCTCCTCCGCATGGCAGGGGCCGCCGACAACCATCATATTCTCCGGCAGGCAGCCGAAGCGGTCGGCACAGTAGTCGGTTATGATCCGGTTTGCCCCGGGAACGATACCTTTCACGGCCGAGACGATGTTATGGCCCGAGATGTCGACCGTGATCTTGTCGACCGTGTCGCGGAAATAGGGGGATGGCACCACCATCAGCAGCGTCTGCGCATCGCGGCAGGCCTCGTTGATGTCGTCCGTGAAGTCGATCCTCGACACATCAAACGACACATCGCTCAGATAGACCGGATTATGGCCATAACGGATGAAGTCGGAGATACGGTCGGCCCGGTGGATATACCATCCTATCCGGTCGCAATTCCCGAGCAGGAGCTTGGCGAGGGCCGTGGCCCACGACCCTCCTCCGATCACAGCGACCTTCCCAAGCTTACTCATCAGCGGCCTCTCCCTCCTCCGCCTGCGCGGACTGCGCTTTCTTCTCTGGACGCATCTGCGGGAAAAGCAGCACTTCCTGTATCGTCGACTGGCCTGTCAGCAGCATCGCCAGACGGTCCATACCGATACCCATGCCCGATGTCGGGGGCATTCCATATTCAAGGGCGCGGATAAAGTCGGCGTCGATGATCATCGCCTCGTCGTCGCCCTTGTCGGCGAGCTTCATCTGCTCGACGAAACGCTCATACTGGTCGATCGGGTCGTTAAGCTCGCTGTAGGCGTTGGCAAGTTCCTTGCCGTTGACCA
>CAYZQA010000086.1:0-6656 GCA_964480745.1 uncultured Sangeribacter sp.
AAACTGACGTAGGAGCAATCCTACCACGAGTTCGAATCTCGTCCTCTCCGCAACGCACCGCGCAAACCGCTGAAAGTTAGGAAATTACCTACTTTCAGCGGTTTTGTTGTAGACGCGGATACGACATAAGTTTGCAGGATTGTTGAGCCCCTCCGGGGCTCTTTTTTATTTTATTGGGGATTTTTTCCGCGGGCCGCAAGGGCCCGCGGTTAACCGTGGTTGAGCCCCTCCGGGGCTCTTTGGGACGCGATTTATCGCGTCCCTACTGGGGCTTGGGGAGGGTCTGCGTTAATTAGAAAAAAAAGGAATCCTTTTCGGGATTCCTTTTTTCTTTGGGTTAAGTTTTGGCCTTGCTTGCTTATTCTGCGAGGTTGGGGCCTCGGAGCTGGGTCACTTCGCCCGTTTCGCTGTCTATGCTGTAGAGGTAGAGGGGCGTCGTTGCGGCTCCGTCGTATCCGAAGACGGCGAAGATGTAGGGCTCCCAGATGTAGTCCATCACGGCGCTGCTCCATTTCTGTCCCATGGATTCTTTCTTTTCCACCGTGCCCGTGTTGAGGACGAGATGGCCGCCCTGAACTTCGACGTAGTCTTTGATGAATTTTTCATCGGTCTTCGTGGTGTTGGCGTATGCGTTGGATGATGGCATCCATGCGGCTACATATTTCGCATCCGGGTCGGAGGGAGTCACGCTCCATGTGATGTAATGGTAGAAACTGTATTCGTCGTTGAAGTCCTTGAGGTTGATTTCGAAAGTCAGTTCGTCGCTGTGCTGGACTTCTTCGGTGTGGGTGGTGAGGACGTTGCAGACCGTGTTACGGCCTCCGTCTTCGGCGAGACCGCATGTGATGAAGGTGTAGTCGACGCCTATCTGCATGTATTCTCCGTCGATGCAGTCGTCATGGGAGTTGAGGACAGCGTCTCCGTAGCGGACGTATTGTCCTTCAGGATCGGTGAGGTCGAGCTGGTTGGTTGATTTGTACCAGTAGATGCGGTTGGATACCCATTGCTCCGGAGTCAGTTCCTCGTTGAGTTTTGAGGATGCGACCATGAATGTTACATAACGCGTCTCGGGGTCTGAGGGGGCGACGTTGAGCTGGACTTCAGAGGCGGAGAGTTGGGTGGAGGATACGTCGAATGTGCATTCGTCGGTCACTTCGGGTTCGGGGATAATGATCCAGCATTGAGAGGCGTCGGTGTTAGCGATGCCGTGCTCGCATCCGAATGCGACGGCGAGGAAAATGTCGCCCATTCGCTTGTTGGAGTATGTGCGTGTGCCCGTGCCGCGGTAGGTCAGGTCGTCCCATGAGCCGCCGTAGAGGTAAACGAAGCGCTCGTAGTTGGCGAGGGTCTGGTAAACGAGGGCGGGGAGGTCATATTGGAGGACGTCGTAAGCGTCGTAGAGCTCGATGCAGAACGGGATGTCGGAGTCGACGGCGGTTGCGGTGATTTCGAGCTCGGTCGAGTTCATTTTCCAATCGATGTCGAACTTGACTCCGAGGTCTTCGAGTTTTTTGGTTGTGAATTCGAGGAGGAGGGGCTCGGTTGTGATTTCAATGATTCCTTCTTCGTTGATTTTTGCGGTGTAGGCAGCGACGGCGATCGGGGTTTCGTCGGAGATTATTTCCGAGGGGAACCATTCGCGGACCTGGTCGCCCTGGTCAAAGATCCGGAGGGGGTCGATTGTGGCGAGGTCCTGTCCGTTCTGTTCGGCAGCGGCGTAGATGTAGTCGAGGTCGTCCTGGACGAGGTATTCGGCCCATTCGGCGTGGTCAAGATCCTGAAGGTTCTTGACGGGCATTCCGGAGAAGCGGTAGTAAGCTTCAGGGTCGGAGGTTTTGATGTCGAAGGTAGCCGACTGGTAGTGAAGTTCGATGTCGACGTTGAGGGGGTTGGCGGGGAGGGGGGCGGTGTAGGCCATACGGTCGAAGGCCGCGAGGGAGTATGAGTCTACTGAGCCGTCCTTGAGGTTGATGTTTATTTTCTTGAAGAGCTGGGGGTCTTCCTCGTTAGGCTGGTATGAGATGTCGGAGATGTTCTCGACGCGGTAGGTCTTGAGGATTTTCCCGTTCTTGACGAAATCGATTTTCTCGGTGGCAGCGAGAGCGACGACAGCGGAAGCAACCGCGAGGCCGCAGAAAAGGATCTGTTTCTTCATGATTGCTTATTTTACTGAAATCTTAAATGAGTTGTTGTTGAAGATGACGATGTAGATGCCAGCTTTGAGGCCCTGGAGGGGGAGCGTGAGGTTGCCTTCGGCGTTTGCGGAGGCAACGCATAGGCCGGCAGCGTCGTAGAGGGCTACGTTGGAGCCTGCGGGGAGGCTGTAGAAGTGGATTTCATCGCCTGTGAAGTCATAGGAAGCGTCACCGAGGAGGTCCTTGACGGCTCCGGGATCGGTGAAGTGGTCGAAGTGGGCGATGGTGTTTTTTGGGAATGCGAGGTTGACGACGCCGTCATCGGCAATCATGTCATCGCCGTCAAATGTGAGGCGCAGGCTTTCGTTGAGGGCAACGTTTACCTGCGTTCCATCGGTGAGATGGACGGCGAGAACGTTGTAGTTCGCCCAGACAGACATGACGCATGTCAGGGCTGCGAAAAGGAGGAAAAATTTTTTCATCGTTTCACATTTTTGGTTATTAATTGAGTTAGTTGAGAATGCAAAGATAAATTAAAAGTTGGGAGGCGCAAGGAATTTTAAGGATTTTTTGGGATTAAGGAGCCCGTAAGGGCTCCGCGCAATCGGAGAACTCAGAGAACTCGGAAGACTCGGAGGAATCGGAGGGCTTGCGAGCCTTGCGGCTCGCAACACAGTGTTGACGCACCATCGGGAATTATCGGGATTAAAAAAGGGACGCGATTTATCGCGTCCCTACTTTGGCTGGAGGGGGCGGACGCGATTTATCGCGTCCCTACTGGTTTAGGGGATTAGGGCTTTGACGGCGCGGGCGGCGGCTCGGATTATGCAGGGGCCGGCGGGGAGGGAGAGGGTTGTGGTTCCCGCAGGGGCGTCGACTGCTGCGAGTTTGGCTCCGTCAAGGCTGTAGACTTCCATCAGGGAGGCTTCGGCGAGGGTGATGATCGCCTGGCCCGGGGCTACGTCGATTTTCAGACCCGGTTTGTCAGTTACGTTGGAGACGCTGTTATTCAACAACTCTACGGGCATCCTTTCCGAGGGCCAGGAGAGATACATGTCGTTGCGGTTGCCGTTGTAGTAGCGGCGCGTCTCTATTTCGTATCCGAGGCTGTAGCCGTAGGGATGGACGCTTTCGAAGTCGGCGGAGTTGACCGCGGAGTCTTCGATCCGCTTGACGGAGGTCGCGATGTCTACACGGTCGCCTTCCTGAAGGTCCTGAAGGATTTCGAAGCTGTCGATCATGAAGGGTTTTCCGAAACCGCTCCAGATGGTGATTTTCTCGGAGTTTCCACAGTTGGCGAGCTCAACTTCGACGTCTTTCCATCCCGTTCCGTTCCAAGCGGCGGCGACATAGGAGGCGGCGGAGTTGCCCTGGATCTGGATTGCGTCGCCGTTCTCGAACCAGGCACGGAGGCGGAGCGTGCAGCGGCCGCCGTTGTTGCTGAGGTCGATTGCCGGGGATATGATTCCGCCTACCTGATAACCATCTGCTGCGGGAAGGCCGCCGACGGCGCCGCTGGAGAGGGCGTAGGAAGTGGCGGTCCAACCGGGGAGGGCGGTGTATTGGTCGAGGGAGACGGTGCCCTGGGTGTATTGGCCGACTTCAGGCTGCTCGGGCGTTGCGGAGGATTTGACTCCGGAGAAGTCTTCGCTGATGATGACGGCGGCGGGCATTGGCTGATCGGCGACGAGGGTGTGGAAGAGGGTCACATCATATTCGTCGGCCTTGAGACCGCATGACCAGTTGGCCGTGAAGGAGGATTCGGTCACGTTTGTCGGGGGGAGAGCGACTGGGGTCTGGGCGAAGAAGACTTCCATTTCCGCGCTGGGCTCGGAGACGTAGCTTGAGGAGCGGGCCTTGACATGGTAATAGTAATCCTTGTCCGTGTCATAATCGGGGTCTTCTACACGGCATGAGGAAGCGAGAGGGCCTTCGACGAGATGGTCTTCCCAGAGGTAGTTGAGGAGCATGGGCCCGGGGACATCGTAGGAGATGTTGTCGATCATGAGGAGGGCCTTGTCATCGTCGGCCTTGGCGAGTTCGAAACGGACGGCATAGATATTGTCGTAGAGGCCGAGGAATTCGGTCACGTCGACATCGGCTGAGCCTCCGGCGTTGATGAGGTTTGTGACAGACTGCATGAGCCAGGGCATCCAGCCGCCGTCGGTGAGGGCGCCGACGTTGAGGACGGCATTGGAGATGGCCGCGCCATTGGCAGAATTGTCGGCGAAGAGGCGGTAGGAGAGGCGGGAGATACCGCGCGGGGCAGCGGGCGACTGGATATAGTCGGCGTTGCCGTCGAGGCAGACGGATTTGGCGTCGTCGGCGAAGGCGGGGTTGGTGTTGACCTCACATGCGGTTCCGCTTGCGCTGAGGTTGAATTCCCAGCCTTCGGGCATGGCGATGAGATGGCCGTCGGCGTCAGTTTCGAGGGATTCGAAATCCTGGGTGAAATTTTCGTATTCGCCGACGCCTTCGTGGGTATAGACGGAGAGGAGATAGTCTTCGGCCGTGTCGGTCGGCTGCCAGTTTGCGGTGAAGGCGTTGTCGGTCACGTCGGAGGGTTCGAGGACCTTGGGAGGCTCGATCCCGACGATACGGTGGTCGATACGGATGTCGTCAAGCTGGTAGAAAACGGGCTCGGCGGCGAAGAACTGGATGCAAGTGTCGTGGAACCATCCGTTGTCGGCCTCGAACGTGAAGGTTTGCCATTCGGGGGTCAGGGTGAATGTCTGGCGCTTGTAATCTACTATGGCGCTGCGGCGGATGAGGAGGACCTCGATTCCTTGGGCGTCATATGCGTTCCATCCGGGGACGAGGCGAGCGCGGAAGGTCATGCGGAGCTTGCCGGAATAGTCGGAGGCGGGGGTGTTGAGGAAACCGTCCATGACGGCGAGGGTTCCGCCTGCGGAGTATAGATTCATGCCGCCCCAGGGCTTGGAGGCGTTGGGGTCGAAGGGTTTGAGGCGGGACTCGTCGATGAAATTGCCGTTATCTTCGAGGAGGAGGGGGGTCTTGAGGTCGGGCTGGTCGACTGTTCCTTCGGGGAATCCGGAGAAATCTTCGTTTACGATGGAGATCCAGCCGACTTCCTGGGAGCCAGTGGAGAGCATGATGTCGACGACGGAGTTGCGGAAGATGTTGAAATCGGCGCCGCCGTCAACGATCGGCTGCTCGACGTTGTCGACGATTACCTTGAGGATATGGGCGTCGCCGAGCGGACGGGCGTGGAGGAGATCGGAGCCGGTGAAGTCGAATGTGAGGCGGTTTGTGCCGTCGGAGAGGAGGATACGGTTGCCGAGGTCGTCGGTGAGGGAGAGGGAGGAGGCGTCGTTGACGTTGATTGTGAGGTTGTTGTTGACGACGCGGTGGGTGACGACATAGAGGTGGGTCAGTTCGGCGTTCTCATCGATGGGGACGGTGAAGACTCCGTCAGGGCCGGCGTTGATGATGGTCGGGTTGGCGACGACATCGATTACTGCGCCGGGTTTTGGGGAAATGGAGAGGGGAGATTCCGTGGGGACATCAATGGAGACATAGTTTTCGCCGGGTTCGAGGGCGAGCACCTTTCCGAGAGCTGTGATGACGTAAGCGTTGGCGGGGTCATCGATGTCAACGATAACGTTGCCTTTTGGAGCTTCCTTGGCCGTGACGTTGATGTTCAGGTCGGAGGGGAGGAAGAACATCCATTGGTTGCCACCTCCCATTACTTCAATTTCGGGGGTAGTGGTGACGGAGGTTATAATGTAACCGGCGCGTGGAGAGATTCCGATGAGTTCGTTGTGCTTGACGGAGTTAGAGCCGTAGTTGTCGAGTGTCGCCGGGCCTGCGACTGCACGGAATGCGTCGAGGTCACCGGAGAAAGTGACGTTGTGGTATTGTGCGGGGCCTTCGCAGTAGATTGAGATGCTGGAGTCTTGGCCGACGGGGATAGAGACGGGCTCCGTGCCGGGCCATGCGAATGAGCTGTCGAAGACGAGCTCCGTGATTCGGCATCCTTCGGCGGGGGTGATGGTGAGGGGAGAGTCTTCGTCGTCGAGGACGATGTCGTTTCCGCCGGTGTAGAGGGGGAGGATTTGGTTACGAGCAGTCGAAACGGAGACGTAGTCGGCATTTTCGACATAGATGTACATTGAGAAGGCGTCTGCGGGAATGCGGCAGGCGACAATCAGGAGCAATGACATCAGGGAGATTAGTAATGATCGTTGCATGAGTTGGATTTATTTGATTGATTTTTTGCGAAGATAATAAAAATTTAAGAAAGTGGAGCCCCTCCGGGGCTCTATATTTATATTATTCTTTTTAATCCGCGGGCCTCAAGGGCCCGCGGTTAACAGTGGTTGAGCCCCTCCGGGGCTCTTGGACGCGATTTATCGCGTCCCTACTGGGACAAAAAAAAGGACGCGATTTATCGCGTCCCTACTGGGATAAAAAAAGGACGCGATTTATCGCGTCCCTACTGGGACAAAAAAAGGACGCGATTTATCGCGTCCCTACTGGGACAAAAAAAGGACGCGATTT
>CAYZQA010000087.1:0-6619 GCA_964480745.1 uncultured Sangeribacter sp.
GGAACTCAGATCTTTCGGTGTCCCGTATCTGCTTAGGCTGCATGGGATTCGGCGACCCGACCAACGGGCAGCACTCATGGACGATCGGAGAACCGGAAACACGCGATATCATTAAAGCCGCTCTCGAAGGTGGTATCAATTTCTTCGACACAGCCATAGGTTATCAGAACGGCACCAGTGAGCAGTATGTAGGACGTGCTTTGCGTGACTTCGCCAAGCGTGATGATGTGGTGGTTGCCACCAAGTTCCTCCCACGTTCACAAGAGGATATAGCGAACGGTATATCCGGTCGACAGCACATTGAGATGAGTATTGATGCGAGTCTCCGTCATCTCGGTATGGACTATGTGGATCTGTATATATACCATATGTGGGACTATAACACTTCCAACAAGGGGATTCCCTTTCTCCACTGCTTAATGGCACCACACATTGACTCAGCTAAAAAGTCTTTGGTAGAGCGGGCTAATGTTGACTTCTTACTGGCATCCGAAATTAGATCATCACCTAATGTTGGCTGCCCGATATTCTTACGGAATTTTTTGATACTTTCAACTAAAGAATCAATTAAACTATCAATAGTCTTATCATCCATCTTCCATATCCAACAGCATAAGGATTGTTCCGGACAGTCTTCAATACTGGCCTGAATTGCGTTGCCATTAACTATCTCTGAGAGATATATTCCAGTTATAGACTTGTACATTATCAATTATTCTTATTGATTAGGTTGACGATGACTTTTACCATTGTGTCCTTCTCCTCGGTGCGGCTTTCAGCTATCATGAGAGTTAGAGCTACAAGTGTGTTGTCGGCTATCCGTTTTGAACCATCTTCATTGTAGAGGATACCGTTGCCATTCAGGAACCACAAGAATAGCGTGGCGGCAATGCGTTTGTTGCCGTCGCTGAATGAGTGGTTCTTGGTGACGAGATACAGTAACATAGCTGCCTTCTCCTCAACTGAGGGATAAAGATCAACTCCACCAAATGTCTGATAAATCTGTCCGATAGAGCTTTTGAAGGAATCGTCCTTTTCATTACCAAAGAGATGGCTTCCACCGAATTTTTCATGAAGTTCGAGAATTACCTCCATTGCATTCTCATAAGTTGCATGGAAGGACTCTTTGCCTGTGGTATCTTCAATCTTCAACTCCTGATAATCGTATCGATCAAGAGTATCAAGGGCGTAGGTATAATCCACTACAACATCAAGTAAAGAGCGGCTGTCTTCGGTCAGCTTCTCTTGATTCTGGATGGTGCGTCCAAGTACTTTCACCAACTGGCTCAACTCGTCATACTTCTGGACAGCTACGCGTTGGTTGATAGCATATCCCTGCAAAAGATATTGTTTTAATATCTTATTAGCCCAGATACGGAAAGCTGTCGCGTTCTTAGAATTTACGCGATAGCCTACTGAAAGGATTGCATCAAGATTATAATGATCAACAACCTCTACAGTCGCGCCACGAAAACCACGATTTACGACTGTTTCCATTTTGGAAATAGTCGCATTTCTCTCTAATTCCCCAGACTCGAAGATATTCTTCAAGTGCTTTGAAATAGCAGGCACTTTTGTCCCGAAAAGCTCTGCAATCTGACGCTGAGTTAGCCAGATAGTATCGCCATGAACAGTTACGTCCAACTGAGTTTCCCCATTGGGCGCTTTATATAACACAAGCTTCGTTTCGTTATTCGTTTCCATAATGCAAAGTTAATAAAAATTACTGATATTAAGACACTTCCCATTTTCAATCATCGTTAGAAGCCATCCGATTTTGGGGCCGTTGGCGACGGCGTCTATCTCGTCGGAGGAAGGGCGAGAGGGGGGGATATTGAATAATGGTAGTTATCACTTGGTTTAGGGGCTGCTGAAATGGGAATCGTTTGCTAACTTTGCATCTGAGAAATCTTCGCAGGATTGCTCCTGTTGGAAAATATGTTAAATCATTCGATATGGAAAATAGTCTGACTACTGTTAAACTTGATTCAATCGATTCATACAATAAATTGTATGGTCTGGAAACCAAACACCCTTTGGTCACTGTCATCAACCTCAATCATGCCTCCAAGTTAGTGAATCATCTCATAATGGATTATGGCGTATACGCTCTCTTCCTTAAGAATGATGCCAAATGCACCCTCCTATACGGACGCCAGCGTTATGACTATCAAGAAGGCACCGTTGTCAGTTTCTCTCCCGGGCAAGTCGTGACGGTTGATTATGATTCCGAAGAATTGGCTCCAGATGTAATCGGGCTGATGTTTCATCCCGAATTGATCTACAAGACTGCGCTCGCAGACAAAATCAAGGATTATTCCTTCTTCGACTATTCACAACGTGAAGCCCTTCATCTATCGGCAGAAGAGCGGAGACTCTTTATGGAATGTCTTGACAGAATCCAGACGGAACTTGAACATCCCGTCGACAAACACACTTCGGAAATCGTCTCAAGTCATATAATGGTGCTCCTCGATTATCTGACCCGTTTTTACGAACGCCAATTCATCACCCGCAGAAAAGTCAACTCCGATCTGCTAAACACATTTGAGAAAGAACTGCGAGATTATTTTTCTTCCGGTGCAGTCTCTGAAGTCCCTCTTGTTGGCTATTTTGCCGATAAAGTAAATCTTTCACCCGGTTACTTCAGCGATTTGGTGAAAAAGGAGACCGGCAAGACTCCTCAGGAATTGATCTCGCTCCACATCATTGACGTGGCCAAGAAAAGGTTGGCAACCACCAATGATGACATAAGCATTATAGCCTATGATTTAGGCTTCCAGTATCCCCAGCATTTTTCCCGGATGTTCAAGCGCATAGCAGGAGAAAGTCCTACTCAATTCCGCACACGAATCTCATCATAAAAAACTTGAGCTTCATAATTATTAAAATAAAAGACATGAAAAGATACTGCATCCTTTCATTGATAATGACATTAGCATTAAATATTATGGCACAACAGAAAATAGTTCAGACCGCAGGTCGAACCCAACTGGGTGATTTCGCTCCGGAATTTGCCCGTCTTAACGATGACGTCCTTTTCGGCGAGGTATGGAGCCGCAATGATCTTCTCTCGCTGCGCGACCGAAGCCTTGTGACCATTACCTCACTCATCTCGCAAGGGATCACCGACTCATCGCTTACCTTCCATCTTCAGGAAGCAAAAAAGAATGGCATCACCCGCACCGAGGCGGCTGAAATCATAACCCATATAGCTTTCTATGCCGGGTGGCCTAAAGCTTGGGCTGCCTTCCGATTGGCTAAAGACGTGTGGAATGATGATATCAAGGGCAACGATGCTAAGGAGGAGTTTCAGAGACAGATGATCTTCCCTATCGGCGAACCAAACAACGCTTACGCAAAATATTTCATCGGACAGAGCTATCTTGCTCCAATCTCAACTGAGCAGGTCAAGTTCTTCAACGTGACATTTGAACCGGGATGCCGCAACAACTGGCATATCCACCGTGCCACAAAAGGAGGAGGCCAGATGCTGGTCGGTGTTGCCGGAAGGGGTTGGTATCAGGAAGAGGGGAAACCTGCCGTTGAGATACTTCCCGGCACTGTCATTCATATCCAGGCCAATGTGAAGCACTGGCATGGCGCGGCGGCCGACAGCTGGTTCTCGCATCTCGCCTTTGAACTCGATGGCGAAAACACATCCAACGAATGGCTGGAGCCTGTGACAGATGACCAGTACGTAAACGGTAACTGACAGAGCATGACGTTTGGCATTCCGGGGGATCAATCATTTTGCATTTCGGGAAGGTATTCAGCGAAAAGGTGAAGTCCGTAATATATTTCATCTGGAATATCTTCCCACTCCCCCCTCCCCCTGACGATTTCCCTATCTCTGATCCATGCCCATGACTTTGCCATTGCTGCGAGATATAAATCCCACTGATAGTTAGAACTATATCTTCTTGAAGATGCCAGAGCTATTTGGAAGAATCTAACTTTTTCACATTCTTCGAGCCGCATTTGGGGCACTGAGGAGCCGACTGTTTCAGTATGAAGCCGCCGGTGTGGTGAATGAAGGCATGACCGCAGTCGCGGCACATATAAGTTTCTAAGACTAACATATCAAATTAGATTGTGGTTGCGAAGGAGCTGGCAGAAAGCCACTCCTCCGAAATGAATGATATTGCCGTGGATCTCCTACGGAACAAGATAAAGCGTCTCGCAGTCAATATCCTCATGCCAAGCGAGATTTTTTTGACCCATGGGGGTTTTGTCGTTGGCACTCTCCTTGATGGCCTTAATTTCCTCCACGCTTTTGCCGAGCTGACGAGCCAATTCAGCAAACGCAGCCTCATGGAGAGCCTCGCGGTTGGAAGATGATACGAGTTCAGCAAAGTTGGGCAATTTGACGCTATACCACGCAATATCCTCAAAGCAGAACCGTCCGCGATCACACCGCAAACCCTTGAAATCATGCTTACGTTTGATTTCTCGCCATGTCAGGCCGTGGATGTTGGAATATGACCTATTCGGGGGAGTATAGTCATCTTCGGGTATCCACACAGAGTCGCATTCTTCGCCCGACCAACGGCCGTTGTTCTTGGGGGAAGCATAATACTTCCCCCACAGTTCATCAAGGGCAGCTTGCACACAAGGGTCAAGGGACTTGAAAGCCGCATCCTTTTCCCCATCGGGACATTCGTAATCGAGCCACGTAAGTAGCCGGCATAAATCTTCAGCCTTTTGACTAAGACTGTCACATTGATTCTTCACAAGTGTGTTTGCTATGTAGATTACATCGCTATTTTTCATTCTACGCCTCACTAATACGTGTCGAAGAGTCACTTTGCGATTACAATGTCTTCGATTTCTGCGGCTCTTTCGGGAGATATGCCCAGGGAATTTCTGAACTTGTCAAGAAGTCGACGTTCTTTTGCGGATATTTCGCCATCGTCTTCAAGGCAAGCGCGGATTTCATCAGCATATTCCTGTTCGGTCGCTGTCAGAGCACTGGGATCCAGAGATGCCTCAAGTTCTGCTGCTCTTTCCTCGCTGATGCCAAGGGATTGACGAAGCCGATTGAGGATGCGTCGTTCTCTGTCTGATATCATTCCGTCATCTTCAAGACACATTTTGATCTCAGCCAGATATTCCTTCTCCTTCTCTGACTGGTTAGGCGTATTCTCCGCCTGGCTGGAGACTGTTACAGGGGTAGCCGTTTGGGGGCTATCCTCCCTTATTACAAATTTTTTCCAAGCTCTTTTGGCAGTGATGTCCGACACTCTGTCAGCCTCATTTTCTGCCATTGACATGGCGTTGTCAAGATCCTGTTGGAACACTTTGTAATAATGGTCATTCTCCTCTTGCGTGGTCGCTATGGCGTGAGCATAATAGTGGATATCGCATAAATTTATCCAATAGAAATAATCCAACTTCCCATTTGTAAATCTTTTATTATGATTCAGGAATTCAGTAGCTAATTCATTCAATTCGGAGATAGACACATTCGAATCAAGGACTTTGTCTTTCTTGTCCAGAAGCCTGTCCCAATCAGCCATCATTGCTTTTCCTTCTTCATTAAAAGCAATATCCTCTTCAATTTGCTGTCTTAATTCTTTAACTGATTTCTGATCCTCAGTTCCTATAGGACAGCTGTTGTAGGCCTTATTGATCGAACGTTTTGCTTCCTCAAGAATTCTAAGGGCACTATCAAAATTCTCATTTTGAGCTCTGTTATAGTCAATTTGAGCGAGAAGATAGTGGTAGATATACGATTTCTTGTCATCTTCAAAATATTCATTCACTAATTTTCTTGCCGATTTATAATCATCGTTTTCGATGAGACTATTATAAGTGTCCCAAAAGTCATCTGAGTCGTTATCGGAACTTCCAAACAAAGATTTTACTCCACTGGCTACGCTTCCTATATCCTCTCTAATGCCATCGGCACCTCGGTTGGTAACGTAGTCCTTGGCAAGGTCTTTGGCAATGTCGCCGAAAAATTTACCCCATCCCATAGTTAGTCAAGTTTTAAAAATTCGAAATCATTTTGATTGCAGCAGGCCTTCGCATAGTCAAAGGCATAGATACGCTGGTAGGCTTCTTTGATTTCCTTGGCTCCGTTGTTGAAGGGGTTTGAGCAATGGATTGCGGTAGTTACGGTCACTGACATTTCGGGAGTCAGGACGGTGCCATTCGCGCGTTTGACGCGCTTTGGTGTGATTTTGAATACTCGTGACATGTTGTTTTGATGTGTGGTTAACAAAAAAAGGACGTTTCGACTATTGTCTGCTTTCCATCATTCAATGGGCTTGCCACAGCGCGAGGCTTTGGCAATTCCGGCCAAGGAACCCGTTTATCGAATGGAAGTAGACTGATAGTCTCACGTCCATTCGGTATATGATGACGGCACACCAGTATCCAAAGGAAGTGAGCATCAGTCGCTTCGTCCTCGATAAAATCTGGCCGGATTTTCTTGAATGGGACTCAGCAATAATGCTATGCGATTTCTTTATGAGACTCCATCCCTCTCTTGAGATGGCGAGCTGACTCATATTTCACAAAGTTAATCATTATTTTATGACTGACACTCACATCCGGATTATTTTTGATGTTGTCCTGAGAATTTCATTCATATCTCCGTTGATATTAGCCATAA
>CAYZQA010000088.1:0-6219 GCA_964480745.1 uncultured Sangeribacter sp.
CTACGCACTTGTCACGTAGCCGTTCAGTTACGAAGGGTATTTTTCAGATGCAAATCTAATAATAATTTCGCATCCTACAAAATTATAACGAAGATAAGTGAGGAAAGTTACTATGAAGAAAAGTTTTAAGAGGATAAATTATTACTAAGTTGCCCACGAAGATATAAATAATTTGCCAATTATTTACCCAATATTGATCTGAAATTCTACTATTTTTAGTACATTTGCCTTGACCAACTCGTCTCTCTGTCGACCACTCCCATCCCGAACCGCGAAATATTTCTTTTTTACCATGAGATTCAGGACAGAATATGACCCTCGCCCCGGCGGATTCTCTCTGGACCCTACGCAGACGGCCGTTCTACTCGGCTCTTGCTTCACGGATAATATTGGGACCCGGATGCGCCTCTGCCGCTGGCGAGCATTTCCCAATGATTGCGGCACGCTTTTTAATCCCGCATCAATCGCCCGCATCATTCATCTTGCCCTTTCCCCGGAGTGCCTTCAGGAAGCAATCGATTCCTCATTGGCGCCCAGAAACGGAATATGGAGCTCCTGGCTAATGGACTCCGGAGCGTCATCTGAGAGTAGGGAGGAAACGGCTTGCAATGTTAGCCAACGGATCAATCGACTGCATGATCATCTCAAGGAGGCAAAGACTCTGATAGTGACTTTCGGAACATCATGGATATATGAACTGCGTGACAAACCCGGATACGTGGTTAGCAACTGTCACAAATTCCCTTCAGATTTGTTTATCCGTCGGCGTCTTGGAGTTAGCGAAATTGTAGTGGATTGGGAATTGCTTTTAGTGAGGCTCCACGATTTCAATCCCGAATTGAAGGTTCTTTTCACCGTCAGCCCCGTCCGGCATCTTAAGGATGGCTTTGAAGGAAACAGCCGTTCGAAAGCCACCCTTCTACTCGCCTGCGAGGAACTTTGCGCGCAGGCGAATTATATCGACTATTTCCCCGCCTATGAGATTGTCAATGACGATCTCCGCGACTATCGGTTCTATGCCGCAGATATGGTCCATCCCTCCGATCAGGCCGTCGAATACATTTGGGAGAAATTCCAACTCAGTTTTATGTCAGATGCCTCGCGAAGTCTTCTTGCCGAAGGGGAGAAAGTGACCAGACGACTTCATCATCGGCCGATCATTCTTGGCCGGCGTCAGTCCCCCAAGGCGTCCCCCCTATCAATCCCGGAAGACGCCTTGGAAGTTTACGAATCCTTTATCGCCCGCAATCCTTCAATGCTCCGTCTTGAGGAGGAGTGCTAATATTTAGAAAAAATTGCAATGTTGTTTTCATACCGTGGCAGCGTGATGGCGTTGTCCCTAACGACGGTAGTTTCGCCCGTATATAACTCGATTACGGAATCTCCTTCTGCAAAAATCCCCTCCACATTAATTGGACGGTTCTCCAAAGGTTTCAGCCGGATTAGAACATTTTCATCATTTAAAGTTCTTACGCATGTATGCTCATCGAGCGTCAGCTGACTTCCTTTCCCTATTGCCGGATGAGATTTCCGGATTTTTCCTAACTTCTCGAAATGCGCAAGCAGATTCTCATCAATATTTCCCCAGTTCATGTCGGAACGGAACGCTTGCGCACTGTCGACATTGAACCGCGCATCGCTCAGTCCTCGACCTGTTTCATCGCCATAGAACACTTGGGCAACTCCCGGCGACAGTAATAAAGTCGTTGCGCAATCGGTCATATTCCCCATGTCGGCATCTCTATAGTAAGAATTATTGAGATAGCTGAAGGGATGCCAGTCAGGATGACTCTGAACGCTGTCAGAATAGGCTTGCCAGGTATAGACTATTCCGTCAAGGTCGCCACGCTTCGGGAAGAAGAAATTGACGAGGCTTGAGAATCCTGCATCAGCATATCCCGGTTTGTAGTCTATTCCGGCCCGGTCGAAATCCCCGGTCATATAGAACCTGTCGGTCCAGCGGGAAGCCGGATCCTCCGGATGATTCTTACGCCACTTCTCAAGAGCGGCGTTGCAGGCAGCATTAAGTTCCTTCCATCGGTTGAGATGGACATTCTCCACGATGTCACACCGGAATCCGTCAATCCCGAATTCCTCTACCCAGGAGGCAATCCAGGCAATCACATAATCCGCCGGACTCCAGTCATGATCCTGACGGAGAGCCATAGCTGCTGGGTTGACCCACGCATCGTTCCCCGTTCCCTCCCTTGCCCATTTAGCCTTCAGAAACTCGGGAATCTTAACCGGCCTCTCCGATTCATCCTTGAAATCGGGCATGCCGTAGAGGGTTGCCTCCAGCGGATTCGATTCATCCCATCCTTCATCCGGCATCCGTATCCAATCCCGGTCATACCAACCATTCCAGTCGCCACGATTTGCGAAAAAACTGTCGAAACTCCAATCCCGGATATGTTTCGCTGCCTCTTCCTCCGTCAATCCCGTATCTGCGAACCCATACTGGACGGCATCAAGCAAGGTGGGATATCCGGGGTCGTTCAGATTGGCCCCGAGCATCACGCGGATCCCTTGGCTATGGAGGGTGTCGACCAATTCGCGGAATTCCGCGACTGTGCCATAATTTTTGTCGATTTGGGTGTAATCAAGAGGGTAATATCCGTGATAGCCGTAATGAGGGAAATCATTTATCGAACCGCTCCCGGACATCCAACCGTGAATCTGTTCATAAACATCAGTCAGCCAGACAACGTCTACCCCGAGATTCCGGAAATACCCCTCCTTTGCTTTTTGGAGCAAGCCTTTGAAATCGCCTCCATGAAAAGTTGCCGCATTAAGTTGCTCCGAGCCGTAATCAACGATTCGACCATAGTTGACATCATTCGTTGAGTCGCCGTTGCAGAAGCGGTCGGTGATAAGGAAATAGACCGTTGCGCGACCCCAATCAAATTCATTCAGGGAATCTGCAGCAACATGAAAAACAAATCCGATAAGCCCTAAGAGGCAACAAAGTGTGACTTTTTTCATCGCAAAAGAATTTTGCGACAAAATTAACTACACGCACTTGATGCTGAAATACTGAATTATAACCATCCAACCTATAATAATTTCATCATTATGGCCGCCGAGACGGCCTCCATGGAATTTCCCACGCTCAATTTCTCAAGGATATTCTGGCGGTGTCGGTTGACGGTGTGAACGCTGATCCCCAGCATGTCGGCAATCTCCTTGCTGAGTTTCCCATTCTTTATCAGCATAAGAATTTCTTTCTCCCTTTCAGTCAGGACGCGTGACCGTTTTTCTGTCAGCCGGAGGGATTTGATATGGCCGCTATTCATGTTAATAATCTTGGGCGCAATTCCGTCGAACGGTTCCTGAATAGGGGAGAGGCTGTAACAGCAAAGGATCAGCCATGCTTTCCCCTTGAAAGAAAGTTGGAGGAGTCGGGTCGAATTGTCAATGAAAATATAGTCCCCTTCCCGATCCTTCATCCTAAGATGGCACGTGGCCTTATAACAGAGTTTCTCAGGAATTACCAGACCGTCGGTAAATTTGAAGAACTCATATTCGAGCATCCGTTTCTCCACAAGATCTTCAGGATGAATGCGCAGATAGATTTCATCTTCATCGCTCGAATCGGTCTCAATTGCGTAATCCGGCGAATCAGTTAGCCCCAAAATCCGGGGGAAATATCTTCCGTAGATATAGCATCGGTCGGCGGCCGCATCGGTAATGACCCGGCAGTCATTATCAAGTTGGGCAGCCTCCCGGATCCTGCTTTGCCATTCGCTAAGTAAAGCATAATTCAGAATCTCCTCCCCGAGTTTCTGACTCTCGTAAAACGCGGTTAGTTCTTTCCTTAAAATATCCATCGCATCTCCTTACTCACATCGTTTAGAATGGGACGACATGGCAACATAACAGAATAACCGTAGTAATTGCCGCTGCCGATAGGCCGACGAGGGTCAGTTTTCCGATTCGGCTGAACATAGGCCGGTCCGGAGCATCCTCCTTCCTTGCCTTGATATAGAACCCGACCCCCAAGATATAGAACACGGAGGTCATGAACATTCCCAACAATCCCCCGGCATAGGCCATCCAAAGACAGAAAAGGACCGTGACGACAGCCATCAGCCGTATCTTCCACGTGGTGGCCTTCTTCAGGAGGAAAAGGCCCGTGAAGAGGTAGCAGGGTATAATCATCAGGCCCGTGATGTGAAGCGAGGCGATATAGACATTGTCGGCCATCACCACCATCAGCAGGAACACTTCCATGACAATGCTTGAAGCAAAGAGGCCGAAGGCCGGCATTTTGTGACGGTTCAGCTTCTGAAAAGCTTTCGGGAGAATGCCGACAAGGGAGGCCTCGTAAGGGACCTGCGCGACTACAAGAGTCCATGCAACCCATCCTCCAAGCAGAGAGATAATCACGGCCCAGATTACAAACCAATATGCCCATTCCCCGACATCATCCCTCAGGATATAGGCAATTGAAGGATCTTGAAGTCCGGCGAGCTGCGCACGCCCCATCAGACCGAAACAAAGCAGCGTTACCGCCACATATAGCGACAGGGAGATGAGGAACCCCGTGATTCCCGCACGGCCGATGTCGGATGTGCGCTTTGCGCGGGCCGACATCATAACGGCCCCCTCGACTCCGAAAAAGCAGAAGAGGACTATCATCATCGTGTTCTTCACCTGCGTCCCAAGGTCGCCAAGGCCGGAATAATTTCCCCACAGATCAGCCTTAAAAAGGTCGAGCTTGAAAAAGAGGATGAAGACGACAATTATAAAAAGGAGCATCGTTATCTTGATCGTGGCCAGGAGCGTGTTGATTATCTTTGCTGTCTTTATTCCTGCCGACACAATGAAAAACATCACCCATATCAGCGCCGAGCCGAACAAGACCATCTCCCATCCATGCTTAAGCAGCGAGGGAAAGAAAGCCCCGAAAGAATCGGTGAGCATAACCCCGTAGGTCACATTGGAGAAGGCCGTGCAAAGCCAATAGCCCCAGGCGATGTTGAATCCGGCGTAATTCCCAAACTCAGCCTGGGCATATTGATATAGGCCGGCATTATATTGGGGAAAATGCATGCTCAGCCATTTGAAGGCGAGCACAAGCGGCAGAATGCCGAGGCCGGTTATAATCCATGATATAAGCACAGCCACAGGGGAAGCCACGGAGGCCATGTTCTGGGGCAGATTGAAGATTCCGACTCCGACCATGAGCCCGAACACAAGGGCTGTAAGACCCCAGAATCCTAATTTTCCGCTGGTAAGCATTCTCTTAATTTTTATAAGGCTAATTAACAAACGTTTGGTTTCAGATAAGATTATATGGAGTCGTTCCTAAGATTGAAAAAATAGAAATATTGCCCCATGATTATTGGAGTTTAAAAAATTATTATTAACTTTGCAGCGCAAACCGAGGGAATCGCGAAGGCGCAACCGGTCTTGGCCTCTCTCGGATAAAAATATTGATTCATTAGCTCAGTTGGTTTAGAGCGCCTCCTTGACAGGGAGGAGGTCACTGGTTCGAATCCAGTATGGATCACAACGCGGAGAGCGGCTGATTGATTTTCAGCCGCTCTCCGCATTTTTAGTCCCTCAGACCGGATCTTAATCCCCCCAATCAAATCCGGAAGAACTCAACACGATGTTCATGTTGACCTTCGAGTCAACGGGCAATTTCCTGACAAGGATGGCGAAACGCGTGATCTCCAATTGCGTGTCTTCTTCATCTCTCTCGGAAAGACCGAGGTTCACTTGCCAATAATAGTTCCTATCCGAATTATCGATATAATAATAATTCCGAAACATCTCGATCTTCCAGGGATGGAGCAGATATTGGACAAAGAGTGTATAATCCTTGAAATTGATCTTCCGATAGACATCGTTGAAGCCTAAATGATCATCCGGAAGTTCATCAGCTGAATTCACAACAAACTTCTTCCGGCTAAGTTCCTTCATCTTATCATAGAACTCCGTGTCGCTCCGGTCGAAGACGACAGTGGCCGGCATGTACTGGTTGACGATTTCAAGGGCAAACTCACGTGGCGGCTCATCATCGTGGCGGCACGCTCCCATCAAAAGGGCGATGCAAAGCAACATGAAACTAATCCATTTCATAGCATTATCATTTTTCTTAAAAAACGCTGCCTCCCTTTCGTTATTACATCCTTCTCTTACTCACAGTCTACTAAATTTCCCTACGCAATAAAGAGGCCGATAATCAGTTATTATCTTATGCCTATGATTGAG
>CAYZQA010000089.1:0-5665 GCA_964480745.1 uncultured Sangeribacter sp.
GAGTTCCTGAAAGTCATGGATATTATCCTTTATATCTTCAAGGCTCTTGATTTCAAGGATTTCGAGGTGCAGATCTCGCTCCGCGACCCCAACAACAAGGAGAAATATATCGGTTCGGATGAGAATTGGCACATGGCCGAGCAGGCAATCATCGAGGCTTGCGCCGAGAAAGGTCTGAAGGCCCGTCAGGTTGAAGGCGAGGCTGCCTTCTATGGCCCCAAACTCGACTTCATGGTCAAGGATGCGATCGGACGCCGCTGGCAGCTCGGAACAATTCAGGTCGACTACAACCTCCCAGAGCGATTCGGCCTCGAATACACGGGCAGCGACAACCAGAAACACCGTCCGGTGATGATCCACCGTGCGCCTTTCGGCTCGATGGAGCGTTTCGTGGCCGTGCTGCTCGAACACACCGCCGGAAAACTCCCTCTCTGGCTTATCCCGGAGCAGTGCGCGATCCTTCCGATTTCGGAGAAGTTCAACGACTATGCGTTCGAGGTCAAGAAACAGCTTGAGAAGGCTGATGTCCGCGCCGTAGTCGACGACCGCAACGAAAAGATCGGCAAGAAGATCCGCGACAATGAGCTCAAGAAGATCCCCTACATGCTTATCGTCGGCGAGAAAGAGGCCGAGCAGGGCGCCGTTGCCGTCCGCAGGCAGGGAGAAGGCGACAAGGGCGTGATGAGCGTGGCCGATTTCGCGAAACTAATAAATGAGGAGGTGCAGTCAGCGACTGCCCCGGTAAAGCCCTCAGACAATTGAATGCTTACCGATAAAGCCCTCAGACAATTGAATATTTAATGGAGAAAAAACCACAATTCGGCGGACCACGCCGACCCATGGGCCCGCGGCCCCGTCCGGGGCAGCGCCCGATCCGCGGCGAACGCCGTAACGATCCTCACGCCACCAACGAGTATATCCGCGCCAAGGAAGTGCGACTCGTCGGCGACAATGTCGAGCAGGGGATTTATCCCATCCAGCAGGCTCTGAAAATTGCCGAAAAACTGGAACTCGACCTTGTGGAGATTTCCCCCAACGCTGAGCCCCCGGTCTGCCGCGTGCTCGACTATCAGAAGTTCCTCTATCAGCAGAAGAAGCGCCAGAAGGAACAGAAGGCCAAGGCTGCGAAGGTTGTCGTAAAGGAGATCCGTTTCGGTCCGCAGACCGACGACCATGACTATAACTTCAAGCTCAAGCATGCGATCGGGTTCCTTCAGGAGGGCTCGAAGGTGAAAGCCTACGTTTTCTTCCGTGGCCGCTCGATCCTGTTCAAGGAGCAGGGAGAGGTGCTCCTCCTCCGATTCGCCAACGACCTTGAGGAATATGGCAAGGTGGAGATGATGCCGGTCCTCGAAGGGAAAAGGATGTCGATCATGCTCTCCCCGTTGAAGCCGGCGGTCAAGAAGGAAGACAAGTCGCGCCCCGAAAGCCGCAAGGAGCAGAAGGCCCGCGAGGCTTCCGAGAAAGCCAAGGGCGAGGCTGAGGCTCCCGCCGCCGAGGCTGCCGATTCGGAAGAAGAGGACGCCTGAAAGATGTAATAAACGGCTATCCCAGCCGTTAGGATATACGGAAGTCGCCCGGACTCGGGCCCGGACGGCCTCCGCGATTAGAGACCGTAGGCACCACGTGCCGAGGTAAATATTTAACAACTAAAAACTTTCAAAAAATGCCTAAAGTAAAGACCAATGCCGCTGCGAAGAAGCGCTTCGCCCTCACCGGCACCGGCAAGATCAAGAGGAAACACGCTTACCACAGCCACATCCTTACGAAGAAGTCGAAAAAACGCAAGAGAAATCTTGACCACACCGCTATCGTTGCTTCTGCTAACGAGCGTCAGGTGCGCGAACTTCTCAATCTTCGCTAACCGGCTAAGTCGCCACGACGGCCTGACAAAAAACAATTTTTTATTAACCGAGTGCTGAGCTCCGAAAGTGCATGATCACCATCCGTTGCCGCTCGCATTCAAAAAATCAAAAAAATGCCAAGATCAGTAAACCACGTAGCATCTCGTGCTAAGAGAAAGAAAATCCTGAAACTTACCCGCGGTTATTACGGCTCGCGCCGCAATGTATGGACCGTAGCTAAAAACACCTGGGAAAAGGGTCTTACCTACGCCTACCGCGACCGCAAGCAGAAAAAGCGCAATTTCCGCGCCCTCTGGATCCAGCGTATCAACGCCGCTGCCCGCAATGAGGGTCTTTCCTACTCGCAGCTCATGGGTCTCATCCACGCTGCAGGCATCGAGATCAACCGCAAGGTGCTCGCCGAACTTGCAATGAACCAGCCCGAGGCATTCAAGGCTATCGTCGAGAAAGTTAAGAAGTAAGAAATTGCTTCCTTAGCCTATAGCAACCGGCATATCAGGATTCCTTCCCGATATGCCGGCTGTCGTTTCTGGCGCCTGATTTTGGAGGCGTGAAAATTTTTTGTGTTAACAAGGATTAAAAATTAGGAAATGCTGAACTTTTTCACTAATTTCGCGTCTATCTAATAGGTGATTGTCGCAGACATTGCCTGAAAATAATAGAACAATGCTATCGCGACAAAACGGAGCCAGGGTCGAGGCCTTGACTCCGTTTTTCTTTTCATTTGTTTGAGGCTGCATTTCAATGCTTTATGTCATATCCCTGGTCGCGTAGGTAGTCAAGGATGCGATAGTGCATCGCGTGGTCGTAATAGTTGATAATGTGGGCAACCCAGTCATTGTCGGTCGTGCCTCCGGAACGGGTCCGGTTGTAATGTTTGACAACCTCGTCGTAGGCCTCCAGTTCCTCTATCATCTTTTCCTCGTCGTGACGGTAATGGTTGCGATGGAAGACGAGCGATGTCGGCTGTTTCGGTTTCAGATCGGGATGTTCGCGGGGAATGCCGAGGGCGAGGCCGCAGACGACAAACACTCCCTTCGGGAGCTGAAGGAGTTCGGCGACGGCGCGGGGATCGACTGTGCGGAGATAGCCGACGCAGTTGGACCCGAGTCCGGCAGCCTGGGCGGCCACGACAGCACTCATCATGGCCAGTGATGCGTCTATGATGCCGATCGTGACGCCATCCATCGTGTCGGTGAACGGCGGCATCGGGATATCTTTCTTTTTGGCGAGGAGGGAAATCTTGTTGTAATCGGAGCAGAATATCAGCAGGCGGTTGCAGGTCTTGAGCTGCTTCTGATTGGTCAGCTCATAGAGTTTCTCTTTCAGTTCCTGGTCGTCGATGTCGATGACGGAAAACTGTTGGCCGTTGTAGGAAGTGGGGGTGTTTTCGACGGCGCGGTAGATAAACTCCATGGTTTCGGCGGGGATGGCCTCGCGCTCATAGCGGCGCACGCTTGTGCGGTCGAGCAAAGATTCTTTTACGTCAAGCATATTTTGTGTCTTTATGGTTGGTAGAAATCAATCGTCCCGGGTGGGGGAGGGGCGGCAAATAAAAAAGCCGGGGATGCTTTAAAAGGCATCCTCCGGCTTATAAGGCCCACACCAAAGGGATAGTGACGAAACTCCGAACGACAGGATTTGAGGGCTTGCCAATCTTTGTAATCCCCCGTGGCTAAGAAGCCAACGTCTTGCGACGCGGGGCCCGCCATTGACGGGCAAGCTTGTCTCGGCATTTCTTTTAATTTGATGAGTTTCCCAATCGACTTTGATGTGGAGTTTCTCAAATGGTTGCCGGGGTTGAACAAGCGGGCCCTCCGGCCCTCCTCATCAGCCCTCTGATAAGATAACGCAAATATAATACCCCCGGTTTGATTTTCCAAACCCCTCCCCAAAAAATCTTTCAAATTTTGACCCCTTCTCGAAGCAGCTGAAAGAATTCTCCGATTTAATTATTAAATTTGCCTTATCATATATCAAATCTGTTCCGTTATGCATGCTCCTCTTAAATATCCGATCGGTATCCAAACCTTCTCTGTCATCCGGAAGGAGGGATATGTATATGTGGATAAGACACGGTTTATCTATGAGCTGGTGTCGAGGGGCAAATATTATTTTCTTTCCCGCCCAAGGCGTTTCGGGAAAAGCCTTCTGCTTTCCACTATCGAATCCTATTTTAAAGGGGAGAAAGCACTGTTCCAGGGCTTGGCGATAGAAAGCCTGGAGACAGATTGGAAAGCTTACCCGGTTATCATGTTGTCGCTGGCTGCTTACCGTCCCAATGACAATAATCTTCTTGCCCTCTTGGACAACCGGCTCCACGAATTGGAGCAAGCTTATGGAGTGGAAAGGAGGACGACCGACCCGAGCGAAAGGTTTAGAAATATTATCCGGGCTGCGTATGAAGCCACGGGGGAGGAGGTGGTTATTCTCATTGATGAATATGATGCCTCCATCGTTGCTAATCTGGACAGAGAAGATGAACGGGAGAATGCGCGCGATCTCCTGAAGTCGGTCTATTCCACTTTGAAAGATATGGACCGATATATCAAATTCGCAATGCTTACGGGCGTTTCGCGTTTTGGCAGGATGTCGGTGTTCAGCGGTCTTAACAACCTGAAGGACATATCGCTTCTTCCCGCCTGGGGGTCGATATGCGGCATTACGGAAACGGAATTGAAATCACATCTCGGGCGCGGAGTCGAGCAGTTTGCCAATGAATTGAATATTGATTGGGAGGATGCTTTGGGCTTATTGAAAGAAAACTATGACGGGTATCATTTTTCGGAGAAGTCGGAAGACATCTACAATCCGTTCAGCCTGTTCAATGCCCTGAGCGAATCTCGCATTGCTCCCTACTGGTTTCAGACGGCAACTCCGTCGTTTCTTGTCAAGTATATAAATCACTCGCATGAGCGTTTTGCCGGGCTCTTCTCGGAAACAGTCTCGGAATATACGCTGTCCGACATGGAGAGTTATCAAGCGACGCCCCTGGGGCTTCTGTTCCAGACAGGATATCTGACAATAAAGGATTTCGACTCCCGACGTCGCAGCTACACGCTCGGAGTCCCCAATAAAGAAGTGGAAATAGGTTTATTCAGCGAGTTGTTGGCGCATAACATGCGAACAGAAAAATATAAGCTGGATAAGAACTTATGGGATATCCGGGATGCGCTGGAGAATGGGGAAGCAGAGAGGGCTTTGGTTTTGCTCCGGTCAATGTTAAAATCTGTGCCGGGGAACGTCACGGCCAAACGATCGGAGATATTCTTTGAAAACAATCTCTATTTGATTTTCAAATTGATAGGGATAGACACTCGTGCGGAATGGTGGACAGCAGATGGGAGGATAGACATTCTTCTGGAGATGAAAAACTACGTATATGTCATGGAATTAAAACTTGACAAGACTCCTGAGGAAGCTCTCGCGCAGATAAACGCCAAGGAATACTCCCTTCCATGGGCGGCGGATGGCAGAAAGGTTATAAAGATTGGAATCAACTTCCTCTCCTCAACCCGCAACATCGCCTCCTGGATTATTGAAGAAGAATAATTCTTCATGCGCGACTCACTTTTTTGCCTGGCGCTTCTTCCAGGCCGTCAATCCCGACTCCTATCTCAAGAATCTCCAAACACGTCATCTCAATAAACTCCTCAAACAATAATGGAAAAATTAAAAGGACTCGCTCCTCATACGGCATTCCTAATTTGAGTTTATTGAATTTTTTAACAGACTGAAATAAGGGATAATATTGTCAGTCTGAGAATTTCTATATAATTTTGCAGTTGTAGACCGCAACG
>CAYZQA010000090.1:0-5536 GCA_964480745.1 uncultured Sangeribacter sp.
TACCCTCAACGGTTTTCAAGACCGCCGCAATCGACCACTCTGCCATCTCTCCTGGCTTCGTTTTGAGTTGCAAAGTTAACCCTTTTTTATTCCCTTTCCAAATTTTTTCTTCTTTTTTATCTCTTTTTCTTTTACAGCCTCCCTCTCCCGCTTGTTCTATCTGTATGAAAGATCCTGCATTAATATATAATCCCTCCCTCCTCGAGATTCTCCCGACAACATTAACGGAGGATCCCGAAACCCTGAAGAGGGATGCTCCCCTCCCCGTCACGCCCGAAGGCGCGACTCTCCTCCTCGCCTCCGACCGCGCCGAGGGAATCGGCAAGGCATATGCCGAGAAAATCGTGGAGCGCCTCGGCACGGATGCGCCGCGCCTTATTGCCGACTACTGTCCCGAAGACCCTGACAAACTCGCGGACCGTCTGGCCGGAACCGGCGTAGGCCCCGCCCGTCTCGCCAAGGCCTCCGAAAGCCTCCGCAAGGGCAAGCCGGACCTCAATCTCATCGGCTTCCTGCTCTCCGCCGGTGTGGGCGAATTGTTCACGGATCGTATCCTCGGCAAATACCGCAGCCGCGCACGCGAGCGCGTTCTCCGCGACCCTTATTCAATGGTTGAGGATGTCTGGCAACTATCCTTCTTCACGGCCGACAAGATCGGGCGCCTTCTCGGCATAGCCGCCGACGACCCGCGCCGTCTCGAAGGCGCACTGGTGACGGCCGTCAAACATGCCGCCGAAGCCGGCCATCTCTTCGCCCAGCCGGAAGCCGCAGCCGCCGAAGCGGCGCGCATCTCCGGCATTCCGGCCGAGATCGTTCGCCGTGTCATCCCCGATGCCGTCGACCATGGCCGACTCGTGGAAAGCCGGGGCGGCCTATACCTTCCCGTCTTCTACCGCGCCGAAAAGGAGGGAGCCGGACGTCTTGCACGCCTCGCCGCCGTCAGGCTGCCCGAAGTCAAGGAAGAGGATATACCGGAAAAATCCGTTCTCGGCCACACATATTCCCCGACCCAGCGCGAGGCGATCCGCATGGCAATGGAATCTCCTGTCATGGCCATAACAGGAGGACCGGGCTCGGGAAAGACCACCATCGTCCGCGCCATAATCGAAATGATGGAGCGGGAGGGAAAGAAGGTCGTCCTCGCCGCGCCGACAGGTCGCGCCGCCAAACGACTCTCCACCCTCACCGACCATCCCGCATCGACAATCCACAGCCTCTTGGGCTACCGCCCGGGCGAGGGCTACGCAAAGCGTGAACTTGACGCCGACATGCTCATTGTCGATGAGGGGTCGATGATGGAGCAGGTGCTCTTCAACCATCTCCTGGAGGCATTGCGTCCGGGGACGCGCGTCCTCCTTGTCGGCGATGTCGACCAGCTGCCGGCCATCGGGGCCGGGGATGTGCTTCGCGACATGATAGCCTCCGGAGCTGTTGCCGTCGCCCGGCTCGACGAAAACTTCCGCCAATCGGAAGGAAGCCTCATAGCCTCCGGGGCGAGGGCAATCAACCAAGGGCAGCTGCCCCCTTCCGACCCGGAAAAGGATTTCATGATCATCCCGGAGCCCACTCCGGAGAAAATCCATCAGCGCATCCTGCGCCTCGTGGCCGAGGAACTCCCTGACTCGCGTGGGATAAATCCGCAAGACATATTGGTCGTCACGCCCCAGCAGATCGGTCTGCTCGGGGCGCGCCGGCTGAACGAAGACCTTCAGCAGAGGCTTAACCCGGAAGGGCCGGCGCTGCGGCGCGGCGCAGTCACGATGCGCCTTGGCGACCCTGTGATGCAGACGGCCAATTCCCGCGAACGGGGCGTATATAACGGCGAGACGGGACGGATCACGCAGGTCTGGCCCGAGGAGCAGAAGCTGGAGGTTACGTTCCATGGCGACCGGAGGTCGGTCTACGCCCGCAGCGAGCTGTCGGAACTCGTTCTGGCCTACGCCACGACCGTCCACAAGCTGCAGGGATCCGAAGCCCCCAACGTGATAATCCCCGTCACGATGGCCCACCGCCCCATGCTCTACCGCAATCTGCTCTACACAGGCGTCAGCCGCGCCACAGATCTCTGCGTCCTCGTAGGCGAGGAAGAGGCACTGCGCTACGCGGTCGAAAACACGCCCGCCTCCACCCGCAACTCCAACTTCGCCCTGCGGCTTGCCGAAAAGCCTGCCATTGAGGCGCCGTCAGAAGTCAGGGAGGGTTCTGAAGAATGATTTTTAATATTTTTCGTCAAAGGGAACTCAACGTTAAGGAATTTTAATTATATTTACGCGCTGAAATAGGCAATCGGGGATTCAAGCCATGACCGAGGCCTTCCCCGCAGAGAGGCAAACCTAATACCAGCCCGATAAGTATATGACTGACGTTGACTACGACAAATTGATCGAGGAACGCGCCAAGCATGTGTTTGACGTCATGCGCCCGCGCGTCTCGGAAGCCGATCTCGCCAAGCTCCGCGAGGCTTTCGAACTTGCCCGAAAGGCCCATGCGCCCCAGCGCCGCAAGACGGGCGAGCCATATATCCTCCATCCTGTGGCGGTTGCCACGATCGCCGCCGAGGAACTTCGCCTTGACGCGGCTTCCGTCATCGCCGCCTTCCTCCATGATGTCGTGGAGGATACGGACGTCGGCCTCGATGAAATCCGCGAGAGATTCGGCGACGATGTCGCTTTCCTTGTCGATGTCGTCACGAAGAAGAAACAGACCGATTATGTCGATTCAAAGCAGGTCGACAATTACCGTCAGATGCTCGATTCGGTCCAATACGACATCCGCGCCCTCCTTGTCAAGCTCTCCGACCGCCTCCACAACATGCGGACCCTCTCCTCGATGCGTCCAGACAAGCAGATGAAGATCGCCGGCGAGACAGATTATTTCTACGCCCCGCTTGCCAACCGCCTCGGCCTCTATCACGTCAAGACTGAACTCGAGAATCTCGGTCTCAAATTCCGTTGTCCCCACGACTACGAGGAGATAACCTCCCTCATAGCCCGCGACGAACGCGACCAGCGGGCGCGCCTGGATGTGTTCCGCGCCGAAATCAAGGCCACGCTCGACGCCGCCGGCATTGCGGCCCGCGTCTATGTCGAATATCGCAAGCCCTATTCCATCTGGAGGAAGATGAAGAAATTCGGCGACGATTTCAATCATCTGAAATATCGGCATTTCACGGAGATCGTCTACCGGACCCCTCCCGGAATCTCGGAGAAGGACATGGCGCTGAAGATCTACTCCGTGCTGACCAACCGATTCAAGGAGAAACCGGGGGGCATCACCAACTATATCGACTCCCCCAAGGAAAACGGCTACCAGAGTTTCCATCTCAAGCTGCTTGCCGACTTCGGCCGCTGGCAGGAAGTCCATATCAGCAGCGAGCGCATGATCCGCGACTCCCAGCTTGGCTGCATGGCCGACCGCTCGGAAGACAATATCTCACGCTGGATCGACAAATTCCGCAACATCCTCCGCGACATCGCAAGCCGCGGCCATACGGGGACGAGCTTCATCGAGAATGTGGTCCGGTCGTTCTATAACGACGACATAATGACCTTCACGCCCAAGGGGCGACCTGTGGTGTTGCCCCAACGGTCAACCGTCCTCGACTTCGCCTACGAAGTCAACCGCGAACTGGGCGAACATGCGAAATATGCCCGCGTCAACGGGTTCCTCACCTCCGTCAAGGCCCCGCTCCGAAGAGGCGACGTAGTTGAAATATTCACCGACCCGGACACCCACCCGACGCATGAATGGCTCGACTCTGTGGTCAGCTACAAGGCGCGCCAGGCAATCGAGCAATATCTCTCCCGGATTCCGAAGCCGAAATATATCCGCTGTCCTCATTGCCAACCCATACCCTGCGAGGAAGTTGTCGGCTTCACGTCCGACCCGGGAAACCCTGCTCCCGAAGGCGTCGAAGAAGATATCATAATCCATCGCCGGGATTGCCCGATAGCAATCAAACTCGCCTCCCAGTTCGGCGACTCCATCAAGTCGGTCGACTTCAAGCCTGATGACACGCTCTACCCCATCACGCTCACCGTCAAGGCCGTCGACCGCTACCACCTGCTTATAGACCTTGTCGATTGCATCACGAATGAACTTCACCTCGCCATAGCCTCCTTCAACACAGAATCCACCGACTCGATCGTCACTTGCCGCATCTCGCTCGGCGTCCATTCTTTTGCGGAGGTTCAGGAAATAGTGCGCCATATCGCGGCGATTCCGGATGTCGATGAAGTCAAATGGACATGATTCCTTTGCTCCAGACCCCTTCCCCTATAATTCCAGAGCTTCGGAAATTGAAGATATCTGTCGGCATCCCGACGGACGGCAAGCCGGACGTGGAGCCTCTCCCGGACGGCACCTACCTCCTGCGCAACATGCTTATCGGGAAGGACTTCCATTGGCAAAAGAGGATAGAAGCCATTCTCCCCGAAAAGCCGGAAATAACGGCAGACGGTGAATTTCCTGTGATATGCAGGATGGATCCGGAGACCTATCTGAAATCCGTTGTCGGCAGCGAGATGAATCCCGCCGCGCCCCTCGAATTCCTGAAAGCCCATGCAATCATCTCCCGCAGCTGGGCGGTCGGGAAAATGCTCCGCTATCATCCGGAAGGGAGGGCCGGAATGACAGATACGGCCTACACGCTCATCGGCTGGGACGACACGGCCGCCCACACGCAGTTTCATGTCTGTTCGGACGACCATTGCCAACGTTTCCAGGGTCTGCAGCCCATCTCCCCTGAAGCCCGGGAAGCGATAGAATCGACGGCCGGACTCGTGCTTGTTGATCCGGAAGGGAATCTGGTCGATGCGCGCTTCTCGAAATGCTGCGGAGGGCATTCGGAACTCTTCTCGACATGCTGGCAACCCATCATGCCGCCGGGTCTTTTGGTCGTGGAAGATCCATGGTGCGACCTCTCGGGCCTCCCCGAAGGGAGGCGCAAGGAAATCCTCTCCGCGGTCATGAAGGACTACGACCTCCCGGCCGCGCAATCGCGCCATTGGACCGTCAGCGTCTCGCGAGAGGAAATCCGCGACAACCTCCGGGCAAAATTCGGCCGCGATGTCGGGGAAATCCGCTCGATGCGCGCTGTCGAACGCGGACCATCGGGACGCATCAGCCTCTTGGAGATTGAAGGGGCGGCCGGGCGCCTATTTCTCGGCAAAGAACTATGGATCAGACGACTCCTCTCCCCTACCCATCTTTACTCATCGGCCTTTGACATCGCAGAAAAAGAGAGCGGATTTGAGTTACACGGCCGTGGCTGGGGTCACGGTGTAGGCCTCTGCCAGATTGGCGCAGCGAGAATGGCAGCAGAAGGCGCCAGCCACGGAGAAATCCTGAGCCACTACTACCCCACGGCGCGCATCCAGCCATTATCCTAAGGCCAGATGGGCCACGGCCAAAAATAAAAAGGCAAAAAGAGGGAAAAAATTTGGAAACAACGAAAAAACGGATTAACTTTGCAAAGAATTTTCGGGGCGTAGCGCAGTCCGGTTAGCGCACCTGCTTTGGGAGCAGGGGGTCGAAG
>CAYZQA010000091.1:0-5497 GCA_964480745.1 uncultured Sangeribacter sp.
TATGTGTTGAAAATGCTTTTTCCACAAACCCTAAAATCGGAGGAGATATGACAGTACGAGAACTAATCGAAGAACTCTCCAAATATCCGCAGGATATGAGAGTGTATCATTCCATCGAAGATGTAGTTGGTATGCCCGTTGAGGAAGTGCAAGTTGGCGAAGTCAAAAACATAGGTGGGTTTCATGTAAAAATCTTAGAACTTGAATGATATGGGTACCCCGATAATTAACCCTCAGACCCTCACCGAAGAGCAGAGGGAAGCGATACGAAGAGAGTTTGTTAACATCAGTGACCTACCAAAGGTTATGCCACCATCAATGGTAAAGATGATTGCCATAATGACATTCCCATGGTAAGGGAAGAAAACTTGAAGATAGCTCTGCCGGACCTTATTGCTCAGGCCCGTAAGGACTATCTGTTATGGAAAGAAAAATTTGAACAATAACTATATATGGCAAACGAGTATCAAAAAATTAACACACTGTTCCTCCGGGATAAGAACAACATCATCATTCCGGACAGATTCACTTGCCCAGAATTTGAGTTTCTAAAAGACTGTCTATGGGAGTGTACGGAAAAAATCGATGGCACCAACATCCATATCGATTATGAACTCCAATACGGCTTCGATGAACACGGCTCAATAGCAGAGAAAAAGATAGCGGCTAAAATCTGTGGACGTACTGAAAAGGCCCTGATCCCAGCTCACCTGGAAAAGAAACTGCGAGATCTGTTTTGGCCGGAAAGGGATGACATCAACGATCCGTTTTATGGCAGATTCCAGACAGCTTTTGAACCTCTTATCAGCAATGTCCGAAAAAAGCGCATTGAGAAAGTAAACATCTCCCTATATGGCGAAGGATACGGGGTCAAAATACAGAAAGGAGGCAACTATATGAGGGGTGATGTAGGGTTTATACTCTTCGATGTAAAAGTCAACGGGTGGTGGCTCGACCGGAAAACCTGTGAGCAAATTGCCTCAAAGCTCCACATTCCGATAGTGCCGCTCATCGGGTACCTGACTATTCCACAAGCAATAGAATACGCCAAGCAGGGGTTCAAATCAAAAATAGCTGAGAACCCCAATTATGACGCGGAGGGGCTGGTTCTTAAAACGCCACACGACCTCCAGTTCCGAAATGGAGAACGCATAATCACAAAAATAAAGACCTGTGACTTCCAGAAGTTCCATGCCAGATATGGTTCTGGGAATGTTCAACAAACTCCTAACCCACATTACGCAAAATAATGAAATAATCTAAATTCAAAACTAACGATCGGGTTACAATCGTAAGCAACAGTCTCGAACCACAGTTCAAGGGGAAGACTGGAAGAATCAAGAAAGTGTACGCTTCCTTCAGCGAGGACGATTCGGATGAGCGAACATTCTTCTACCGTGTTGAAAGCGATGGTATCGTTCTTAAAGGATTGGCTTGCGATTTAGATTTGAAGCCAGCATAATCCTCCTCATTGTCACTCACCTAAGACCATTGAGGGCCGGGGTAAATCAACCAAACCCGGCCCTCAATTTTACAAAACAAATAACTTCTATACAAACCAACACAAACCAAACCAAAACAAAAACCAATGACAAAGACAGCAGACAAGAGAGCACCCGGTTGCTCAACAAGACCGTCAATTGGCGGTTCCCTATCAGGAAATAAGGCTATCCCCAGGCTTGCCGATTTCACTGACGAGAATATATTTGCAGAACTTCGCCGTCGCGGGTTCAACGGAGAATTACGTTATTCTAAAATTGTTACGGTATGATCGATTTCAATCCAAAGGCATTTTGCAAGAATTGCAGAAAGAAGCAGGAACTGGGTTTTACCCGTTGCATTTACGGTGAAAGGTATATGTGTAGTGACTACCTGGCGTATTTGGCAGGTGAAGCTCTTATCACCAAAAATGCTGCACTTCAGATCCCCACCGAATTGCTATTGGTTGCTTTGAGGCATCATGGATATTCCGGTGAATTACGAAAAAACGAGGTTGTTAAGATCTGATGGGAAATTTATTCCATTGGACCTGAAACCTTACGGATTTTTACTAATTTTGAATCATCAACGGCTGAGCGGTCTAAGGCCGCTGGCTTTTAACAAAATCAGAAAGACATGAAGAAAGATTTTTTTCAATTTTTTGAATTATGCGACCTTCCGTTAATGGCTTTGGGTGGGGCGTTTCTGGGGTCGATGGTTATGGGAATGAGCAATATGACGCTTGGAGCGTTTTTTGAGTCAGAATCAGGTAGCATCTGTAATTATAGCACTCTTATCTCTGGAATTGGAGGGACCCTTTTAAGTCTGGCCATCTTAGGGGTAATGACGCTTTACTACATATTAATTGTAAAGAAAAAAGGAGTGTTATTTCCATCTCTGAACGGTTTTGGATTACTAATGGCCCTAATGACATTCTATTCCGGAGCAATGCTTACAGTAGAATTAATGTTTTGGATTCAAGATAAGGTAAAATTATGAACAAATATTTATTAGGAATAGGCAAAGTTGTAATGGTTCTGGCCGCTATATTAACTTTGCCAATAACATTTGATTTATTCAAATTTCACCCTCAATTTCTTGGCGTAGAAGTGTGGGGGCGAGGCTTGTATTTTTGGTGGCCACTTTTAATAGTTTTTGTTATTGGCTTTTTATTATGTTTAGCTTCAAGATACAAATGTGAGGATCAAAAAATCTATGCTGAACATAAGCTGAGAGAGACTTTTGTTGGCTTGTCATTCAAAATTTTCTGGTGGGGGGTCAAAATTATGATAGGATTTTGGGGCATCATATTGTCTATAAAGCTCCTCCATTTCTTATTTCTCACCGAAGCAATAAATTATACCGTTCCAATAATGTTTGGAATAATTGGCATTGTATTTTTGATTATAGTTGGATTAAATTTTGCCGCTTACTATGACGATCGGAAAGAGAAGCGGGAAGAAGATTTAAATCCTAAGGCGTCTAAAAAGTCTAACAAAGCCTATACCAAATCACGAAATGAAAATCACCTCTGTAAGACGCAGAAGAACCCTAAAAATCAAAACTCAATAAAATAACAACCATGAACAAGGCAAGACGAGAAGAATTACTGGAAGTCGCTGAATTGCTCGAAGACGCACTTCAGAGACTGGAAGAAATAAGAGATGACGAGCAGGACGCCTTTGATGCACTCCCTGAAGGTTTGCAGGCTTCAGCACGGGGTGAGTCCATGCAAGACGCAATTGACGCTTTGGATGATTTCGGAGATGCGATTTCCTCCATCCAGAGTCGGATTGAAGAATACGCGAAACCTCCTAAGAAAAAATAATGAAACGTTTCCAATTTGCCGATGAAGAATACATAAAACTTTCAGAGGTGACTGGAGTGCCGCTGCTTGACATTCAAAAACTGGATGCCATGGGCCTTTTGGATAACAAGGTGGCCGTCAAGATGGTATTGGAGTACGAATATAAGCATCAGCGGAAAACAAACAAAGTCCTCCCCAAGCTGATTATTCAAGCGATTGCAAACAAATATGGCATGACCACTGAACGGGTCAAGCGATATTTGTTTGCAAGGGAGCGACCCGTCTTTTACTGCTCCCGGTGCCAACGGGAAACTTCACCGACTGAATATAAACGCAACGGAGGCTTGTGTGACAAATGTATAGTTGAAACTCTCACTTTATAATTCTTTAGATTATGGATGCAAAACAAATTGAAGTACACTCCTTCTACAAGGACCTGTACCCTAATGCGCTGATCCTTTTCCGGCTCCCGGGCCGATATATGGTGCTGGGGCGTGATGTTGAAAAAGCGCAAAAATTACTGTCTGAGATTCAAATCATAGAGTCAGGAGTCGGGCTGCTCCCAGAGGACATTAAGGTGCTTTCAGCCTTAGGAGCAGCCGGCTTGGAAACGCGCACCATCCAGTATCGGAATGATAACGGTGAGCTGGATTTACCCGATGTGGCCAAAATAAAAGCAGAACAAAATGCGGATTATTAAAGAATTTTCATCTTAACATGATTTGCTGAAAGGCCAGTCACTGTAACCTACTAAGATGTATCAATTTATTTCATTAGAGTGTCTAATTTTAATCTTTACAGTAAAGGATTGAATATCTGCAAATTAAGAACAAAATTTAACACTTTGTGAAGTAACTTCTTAGTGAGTTTAGAGTTATTTTTGTACCACCATCCCGCCAAATATGCGGGTTGGTGGTACTTATTTTGAAAAATCAAAACTATAATCATAATGGAACAAGAAACAAACAAAATCGAAAATTCAAGAGCTGGTGTCGAGAAAATCTCCACTAAGCTCAAATTCATCAAATCCGACAAGAATGGAGCTCTCATCAGCTTCGTGTCCCAAAACACTGCCACAGGGGTTGTATGCGGAGTCCGTCAAGATTCCCCCTACCCCAAGAAAATTGTAATCATAGATTGCAAACTCGCCCAGAATCTCCTCGTAAACGTCCTCTACGATTGTGTGCTAATACCAATGACTCCGGTTATCAATAAGCGGACTGGTGAAAAGCATATCCCCGGCTATATAGCCATAGAAGCCAACCCCGTCCAGTTCCATGCCACCGTTTCCACAAACTACATTCGGGGTGTGAAGTATAATGTCGAGGTAAGCTTTGGCAACAAGACTATTCGATTCGATCCTTTCAGAGGACAGAAGGAATCCGTGAAATCATTTCCAGCTTGCAGGGCTGTACTGGAAAAACGCTGTGATGTGAAGAACCTGATGCAAGTGATTGAAGACTTCGATGCCGCAGCGATAAGCCTGGAAGAGCTCATGCGTGAGGATATGCGTCAGATTCACAATAAAAAGTCACGCAATGACAAGACCGGTAGCAGGGATCGCCACTGATGCGGCCCATTCGATGAAGAATCGCAAGACGGAGTATCAAGGGATCGATTTAGCTACCAGAGAGCGTATCTTTTATCGCGACCTGGGAAATCAAACTACCAATATCGGAGAGTTTTTGGCAGTTGTAGAAGCTATCAAGTACATCATCGAGAATGACTTCCAGCCTCGCGTAATTTTTACAGACTCGACTACTGCAATCGCATGGTTCAAGGCGAAGAAGACTTCATCCACAAAGCCATGTAAAGAGTTGCAGAAGGCTGAAATGTTCCTGAGAGCTCTGTCTTCGGACGTAGATACTATTGAGATTTATCACTGGGACAACAAACGTTGGGGTGAGACTCCCGCAGATTTTGGTCGAAAATAAAATGGATATTTTTACCCTCTTATTGGCCACTAAAGTTTATTCTTAAATGATAAAGAAGGTTGAAATGATAGAGACCCAATGTAAGCGATCTGAGGTTGGAGTTGGCCTCCGCTGAAAACCCGCCAGTCTTTACTGGAACTGAAGATAACCACAACCACCCCCAATGTCTGAAGGGGCTCATAAAAAAGAAGACCGATGCAAGACTCCGGAAGCGATAAATACACAGAAAGACGGAGAGTTGATACTGGTTGGATTAGACTCATATCCGGTGCCGGTC
>CAYZQA010000092.1:0-5416 GCA_964480745.1 uncultured Sangeribacter sp.
TAGGAACCTATCCTTTCAATAAATCTACCATCTCGTGGTGCCCTGCTATCGGCGACTACAATAGGATAATAAGCGTAGCCTTTACGGCCATGACGCTGCAATCTGATTTTTGTTGCCATAAAACTTGCCGGTTTGTGATTTGTTTTGTTTTGCGGATGCAAAGTTAATGCTATTTCCTCAATCCGCAAAGTTTTTTGATTTTTTTTGTAATTTTGCAGTCGCGAAAAAACCATCCAAGAACTCCCCTTTATGGACAACAATATGCTCCTGTCGCGCCTCGACGGACTCGATTCCCGTTTTGAGGAAGTCTCGACCCTGATAAGCGACCCGGCCGTGATTGCCGACCGCAAGCGTTACGCCCGCCTATCGCGCGAATACCATGACCTTGAAAAGATCCTCAAGGTCAAGAAGGAATATGTCGCCGCGTTGCAGGCCGTCGAGGAAGGGAAGTCTCTGCTCGCCACGGAGCAGGACGAGGAGATGCGCCAGTTAGCACGCGAGGAGATCGACTCGGCCTCTTCCCGAATCCCGGGCCTTGAGGAGGAGATAAAGATCCTTCTCGTCCCCGCCGACCCTGACGACGCCAAGAACGCCGTCGTCGAGATCCGCGGAGGGACAGGCGGCGACGAGGCGGCCCTTTTCGCCGGCGACCTGTTCAGAATGTATCAGAAATACGCTGAGTCCAAGGGCTGGTCGCTCTCCGTTTCCTCTGTCTCCGAAGGGGCCTCCGGGGGCTACAAGGAGATTATCTTTACCCTCACGGGCGCCGATGTCTACGGCACGATGAAATATGAAAGCGGGGTCCACCGCGTCCAGCGTGTCCCGGCCACGGAGACCCAGGGCCGCGTCCACACTTCGGCCGCAACAGTAGCCGTCCTTCCCGAGGCCGAGGAGTTTGACGTCGAGATCCATGAGGGGGAAATCCGGTGGGACACTTTCCGCTCCGGTGGAGCCGGAGGACAGAATGTCAACAAGGTGGAGTCCGGAGTGCGCCTGCGCTACAATTGGAAGAACCCTATTTCCGGGGAAACGGAGGAGATATTGATCGAATGCACCGAAACGCGCGACCAGCCAAAGAACAAGGAACGCGCCCTATCGCGCCTGCGCACATATATATATGACCGCGAACATCAGAAATATCTCGACGATATAGCGTCGCGCCGAAAGACGCTCGTCTCCACAGGCGACCGCTCCGCGAAAATCCGGACCTACAACTACCCCCAAGGACGCATCACGGACCACCGAATCAATTACACAATCTACAATCTCCAGGCCTTCGTAAACGGCGACATTCAGGAATGTATCGACCGTCTGACGGTGGCCGAGAACGCGGAAAAGCTGAAAACAGCCGAGCTCTGAGAACTTATTAAAAATTATCGTCCGGGACTCCTGAACCAACGGGAGTCCCAGACGTTATATAGGTATAGAAAATTTAATTTTTAAATTACGTAAGCCTCTTACGCTTGGAATGTTAACTCAACTTTTAATTTAAACGACGAAAGCTATGAAAACACTATCTATACTCAGCTATATCGTAGGCTCGATCCTACTTATCATCTCCTGCTTCACGACCGGCGTGGCCGTAACTTGGGTGCTCGGAGGAGCAGCAGTGGTGTTCCTGATTCTTGGATGTATCTTCCAGTTCAACGCCACGACCCACGTCCAGATCCCCCATCGTCCTCAGGAATAGCTGCCGAACGAGAGATTGGCCCGGCGAAGCGTATCTGGTTTGCCGATATCGATCAGTTCCAGTCCGGGTTTGTAGACTTCACGAATAGAGATTCCCTCCGGGAATGAAAGAAAATAGTCCATTACAGGAAATTTACGGATGCCATTGCGGTGTCCGTAATTTTTTATATCCTCCAGGGCATTCTCCCCTAACACATAAATTCCGCTGAAGGCATGCTCCTCCAACTCATCGGCCACGCCGGCGACGGCTGCCGGACGATATCCGCCGGAAGTCAGGTTATGCCAACCCCGGAGGTTTCCCTCCCTGTCGAAGAGCAATTTGCGCGATGAGTCGCGCGCACTCGTCAATAAAGTGACCCCATCCTGCCGCTCTGCGTTGACGCGGATAAGTTCGGCAAGCGGCGCATCGCTCAATATGTCGGCATTATGGACCAGCACGGGTCCACTCCCCCAGCCGTCAAACAACTCGGCCGCTCGGGCAAGGCCTCCGCCGGTGTCCAGCAATTCCCCGCTCTCGTCGTTTATCCTTATGTCGAGGCCGAAATCATTGTCGCGGACGAAATCGACAATCTGGTCGGCAAAATGATGGACATTTATGGCAACTTTAGAAAAACCGGCCTCGAGCAGGCGAGTGAGGACGCGCTGAAGCATCGGCACGCCTCCTACCGGCACCAACGCCTTCGGATGTTCCAACGTCCAGGGCCGCAGCCGCGTGCCGAGCCCGGCCGCCAATACGAACGCCCTCATCGCTTACCTCCTTCCTGCTCCCTATGGATTATCCTTATGTTGGCAGCGGGATAGTTCTTCCGCAACGCCTCCCCCACTTCCTGGGCGCAATAGACCGAACGATGCTGACCGCCGGTGCACCCAAAGCCGATCTGCAGCCGCGTGAACCCACGCCGCAGATAGGTCTCCACCGAGGGAATGACAATCTCCAAAGCCTTTTTGACAAACCCGTCTGCCTCACCCCTTTCCTTGAGAAAATCCCTTACGGGAGCGTCAAGACCGGTCAGCGACTTATATTCTGCATATCGCCCCGGGTTATGCATTCCCCGGCAATCGAACATGAACCCTCCCCCATTTCCGGAGAGATCCTTTGGATAACCTTTTTTATAGGAGAAGCTGTAGACGTCAATGTTCAACGGGCCTCCCTTCTCATCTGGGGAGGGAAGATCGCGGAGACGCGGCGAACTGATGGCATTCCGGCAAGCTTTTTCCAACTCGGGGAAACCCGAGAAGAGGCCCTTGTCAAGAAGGGATTTCAACGTAGCGAGGGCCGGCGGCAAGCTTTCGATGAAATGCGCCTTCCCCTCGACGAGTCCACGGAAACCGTAAGCGCCCAGAACCTGCAGCGTCCTGAAGGCGACAAACAGCCATGCCGATGCATGCAGAGCGTTGGCCGAGGGACGGTAAGAGAGATAGCAGCCTTGGTAATAATCAAGCAATTCCATCCTTTCCTCATCGCGGAATCCGGCCTTCGCTTGCCAGAGGAAAGAGACAGCGTCATAAATCGACGGACCGCGCCTCGCGCCCTGATAATCGATAAGGAAAGGCTCGCCATCCTTTATCATCACGTTGCGGCTCTGGAAGTCACGGTACATCAACCCCGAGCATCCTCCCGAGACGGCGACGAGCTGCTGGACCAGGTTCTCGAAATCATCCTCGAGCAACTCCTCGTCGAAATCAACCCCTACGGGCTTCAGGAACTCATATTTGAAATAATTGAGATCCCAGAGGGCCTGACGGCGTGAAAACGACGAATACTCCACAGCATCCTTCCACTCATCATAACGGATTGTCTGGAAACGGGCAAGCTGCGCGAGAGACTCCTTGGCGAGGTGCCACGCCTCCTCCGTCAGCTCGCCCTTCTCGTCGCGCTTGACAAGCACGGGAAGTAGCTGACTCTCCCCAAGGTCCTCCTGTAGATATATTCGGGGATCATTCGGCGCGACGCCATAAATCTCCGGCGCATTGACCCCGGATCGTCTCAGCACCGGGGTCAGCGCAAGGAACGCCTCCGCATCCTTCAACGAATCGGCCGACACGCCGATAGCGGAATGGCCATTCCCCGCAAGTCGGTAGTATATCCGGTCGGACCCTGCGCCCGCAAGGCGGACCACATTCTCCGGCCCCTCCCCGAACTTCTCCCGATAGAGAGAGGAGAGGGAGGAGAGCAAATCAATATCTTTCATCCTAAAGAATCAAAAAAAGGTTAAAACCGGCAATTCGCCATCATTCGAGGGTCGCATGATTGTTAGAAAAACAGAGTCCCCGGCTTAGACCCCGTCTCATAAAATGCAAAATTACATCAACCCTCCGTCACGTCAAAACGAAAACGGCGCGCGAACGGGATAATTCGGAAAAATTTTGTAATTTTGCAACAATGTTCCGCAACTGCGGAGCAGACCGGGGTAGACCCCGAAAAGATGAAAAACACCATAAAACCCAAAGATAAAAAAGGACAATGGCTAAAATCGAAAATTACGACTTCAAGAACAAGAAAGCTCTTGTTCGCGTAGACTTCAATGTGCCCCTGGATGAAAACGGCAACATCACTGACGACACCCGTATCCGCGGCGCCCTTCCCACGCTTAAGAAGATTCTCGCCGACGGCGGTTCGCTGATCATCATGTCCCACATGGGCAAGCCCAAAGGGAAAGTCAACGAGAAACTCAGCCTCGCCCAGATCCGTGACGCCGTAGCCAAGGCCCTCGGCACGGATGTAAAATTCGCTCCCGACTGCGCCAAGGCTTCCGAAGCTGCCAAGGAACTCAAGCCGGGTGAAGTGCTTCTTCTCGAAAACCTCCGCTTCTATCCCGAAGAGGAAGGGAAGCCCGTAGGCATCGACAAATCCGACCCCGGCTACGAGGATGCCAAGAAGGAAATGAAGGAGCGTCAGAAAGACTTCGCCAAGATCCTCGCCTCCTACGCTGACGTATATGTCAACGACGCATTCGGAACGGCCCACCGCCGTCACGCCTCGACGGCCGTCGTTGCCGACTACTTCGACAAGCAGGACAAGATGCTCGGTCTGCTGATGGAGAAGGAAGTCAACGCTGTCAACAATATCCTCAAGGACATCAAGCGTCCCTTCACGGCCATCATGGGCGGCTCGAAGGTTTCGACCAAGATCGGTATCATCGAGAACCTCATGGACAAGGTTGACAACCTCATCCTTTGCGGCGGCATGACCTACACGTTTGCCAAGGCCCGCGGCGGAAAGATCGGTAATTCGATCGTTGAAGACGACAAGCTGCAGCTTGCCCTCGACATCATCGAGCTGGCCAAGAAGAAAGGTGTAAACCTCGTTCTCGGCTCAGACTGCGTGGCAGCAGACGCCTTCAGCAACGACGCCAACACTCAGGTTTGCCCCGCCAACAACATTCCCGACGGCTGGGAAGGTCTCGATGCGGGTCCGGATTCGATCATCGAATTCCGTAACGCCATCGTTCCTGCAAAGACTATCCTCTGGAACGGTCCTGCCGGCGTGTTCGAATTCGACAACTTCACGAAGGGCTCCCGCGCGATTGCCGATGCAATCGTTGAGGCAACCGACAACGGCGCATTCTCCCTCGTAGGCGGTGGCGACTCCGTTGCCTGTGTCAACAAGTTCGGTCTTGCTGATTCCGTATCGTATGTGTCGACCGGTGGCGGTGCGCTCCTGGAGGCCATCGAAGGGAAGACGCTCCCCGGCGTAGCTGCTGTTGAAGACTGATAGAATATAAAA
>CAYZQA010000093.1:0-5271 GCA_964480745.1 uncultured Sangeribacter sp.
CTCCGGGGCTCCTAGACGCGATGTATAGCGTCCCTACTGCGGCGCCCTATAATGTTACTTCGATTGTTGGGCATTATAAATAGTTTGGTTATCTTTGCATTATGAGATAGAAGTGTGAGTTATACTTCAATAAATGAATTTAACAATGGCCGAAACATTAAAATATCCCGTTGATATCCAATCTTTCTCCCTTCTTAGGAGGGAAGGGTATGTTTATATTGACAAGACAGATCTTCTTTACCATCTTGTCAATAATAATTACTATGTTTTTCTCAGTCGCCCCCGAAGATTCGGCAAGACCTTGCTGATGTCAACTATCGAGGCTTATTTCAAAGGGGAGAAGGATTTATTCAAAGGATTAGCGATCGATAAATTAGAAAATAAATGGGAGTCTTTTCCTGTTTTGCGTTTTGACCTAAGCGGGGAGAATTATAAAGACCTTTCGCGAGTTGTCGGCCATATTGAATGGTTGCTGGCTCGGATGGAAAGAAAATATAATTATTCAGGCGGAGGCACCATCTCGCAAAGATTAAGCGACTTAATTGAAACCGTTTTCGACCAGACGGGCAAAAAGGTTGTGGTTTTGGTGGACGAGTACGACAAACCGATGCTCGATTCTCTCCATGAAGAAGGAGCCCAAGAAGAAATTAAAAATGAGTTGCGTGCCTTTTATTCTGTGTTGAAGGCTAGTTACGAGTATGTCCGATTTGTCATGCTGACCGGGGTCACCAAATTTGGCAAGGTCTCCATTTTCAGTGGCCTTAATAATCTTACTGATATTTCGATGGTGAGGGAGTACGACAGCATTTGCGGTATAACTCAGCAGGAGTTTGACCATTATTTCCATACCTCACTTGAGAATTTTGCCAAGACCAATGAGTTGTCTTCCGAGGAGACGGCAGAAATGTTTAAGGATTATTACGATGGGTATCATTTCACTATCCCGGGGAAGGATATCTATAATCCCTACAGCGTTCTATATGCTTTCCGTTTTGGGGTTATAGACCAGTATTGGTTTTCCACCGGATCTTCGTCATTTCTTGTGAACCTCATCCGAAGACATCCTTTCCGGCTAAATGATATTGAATCGGCTCGACGTTCGCGAGCCGAACTTAGCGATATAACGGATTTTTCACGAGATATCATCCCACTTCTGTATCAAAGCGGCTACCTCACACTCAAAGCCTTTGACAAAGAAACTCAAGAATACAGTTTAGGTTTTCCGAACCAAGAAGTCTATAAAGCTTTCTGGTCAACTTTGGCTAAACATATATTGTCGTCAACAGACTCTATTAATGGGATCGGGACAAAAGAAATGACCGAAGATCTTATGAATGGAGATCCCAATGGGTTTCTCTATAAAATCAAAGGGTTGTTTGGATCATTAAGTTCGGAGAATGAACCGCAGAAGGAAATCCATTTTCAAAACACAATGGCAGTTATAGCCCGTATGTTAGGCTTCACGGTCAGGACAGAAGTGCATAGTTCTGCAGGGAGGTGCGATATGACTATCCTGACGCCTTCTTATATTTATATTTTTGAATTTAAAGTGGATAAATCTCCAGAGGAAGCGCTGAAACAAATTTATGATAGAGAGTATTATCTGCCCTATGTCGCTGACAAAAGAGAGATATTCTTAATTGGAGTAGCTTTTTCTTCGCGTAACAGAGCCCTTGACAAATGGATTATAGAGGGTTATAAAGCATAATAAACCATGCTGGTTCTATTGTTTTTTGATTTGTCCGATTCCTCGGGCCGCAAGGGCCCGAGGTTAACCGTGGTGGAGTCCCTCCGGGACTCATGGACGCGATTTATCGCGTCCCCCCTCGGGCCGCAAGGGCCCGAGGCTAACCCTGGTTGAGTCCCTCCGGGACTCGAGGACGCGATTTATCGCGTCCCTACTGGGCCGGGTGAGAGGAGGGGCTGGATCGGGGGATGCTTAGAAGTCGTAGCCGAGGGTGAAGGTCCAGGTTTTGGTTGTGCCGCCGTAGGTCTGCTTTATGCCGTTGTCGAGTTTGACGTCCCGCCAGGCGTGGGTCAGCCCGGCCAGGTAGTGGATGGAGAACGACCAGTGGCGGTCGAACGTCAACCCCGTTCCGAATTTCAAGCCGAAGTCCGCTCCGGCTGCTTTGCGCGGCAACGCAATCCCCGGCAGGTCGGGATCCGTGGTCACCTGCTCCTTGACTTTCATTTTCGATGACAATACAATCGAGAGATATGGACCGGCCTCGACGTTCCAGCGGATGGCGTCCGAGAGATTGAAGCTGAAGACTGCCATCAAGGGAATCGTGAAGTTATAGCTGCTTCTTTTCGCGGCGATTGCATCGCCATATTCTTTCCCTTCATCAAAGAGGGAGCCCATGGCCACGTTGCGGCCATACAAGGCCTCGAAAAAGAAGCCGGGCTGGATGGAAATGTAGTCGCGGATGTTGATGCCGACCGTTGCGCCGAGGTCAAAGCCCGTTCCCCAGCTTTCGTGATGATAAAGGCCGGGGAGGGAGGAGGCGGAGACAGTCCGGTTGGAAGTGTTGACTCCGGCGCGAACACCTATTGTGAAAAGTTGCTCGGTCTGTTCCGTGCTGAAGAAAGACTGCGCCGAGGCTACGACGGATCCTCCTGCGACAAGGGAGGAAAGAAGGAGAAAACGGCTGGATTTCAACAATATATTGGAGGATAAAAATTTGATGGTTTTCATTTGAATGAAGAGGTTAGGATTTTAATGCAAAATTACACATTTTTTTGTAATTTTGCACGCCCGAACGGGGAGACTCCCCCGGCGGGAACCGCTTAACAAAAACAACAGGGAACAACAACAAATAATGAGCGCGTTTAAGAAGTATAATGTCAACGGGCTGCTGGTCAATGCCCGCGACTACTCGATGATTGTGGTCGGACTGATGCTGTATGCGATCGGCTTTACGTCGTGCATCCTTCCGCATGAGGTCGTGATGGGAGGATTGTCGGGTGTCGGTACGCTGGTCTATTTCGCCACGGGCGGTGCGATTCCGGTGGCCGTGACTTCGTATGCCTGCAACCTTTTGCTATTGGCGATCGCCTATAAGATTGTGGGCCGCAAGTTTGTGATGCGCACGATTTTCGGAGCGACCGTAATAGCGTTGGGAATCGGCGTATTCGAGAACTATTTCATGAGTCTGGGCCATCCGATCATTCCGGACCGTGTGGTCAGCGTGGTGTTAGGGGCAGTCCTCTGCGGTCTTGGCGTCGGAACCTGCTTCATCCACAACGGATCGTCAGGAGGCACGGATATCGTGGCGGCGATGGTCTCGAAGGTGAGCAACGTGAGCATCGGCCGAACGATGATTTATGTCGACCTTCTGATTGTCAGCAGTTCGATTTTTCTTCCCTACGACGGCACGATCGAGCAGCGGATCGAGGCGCGCGTACCGACGATTGTTTATGGTATTATGGTTACGTTTATCGTTTCGTTTGTGACCGACCAGATTATCAACACCAACCGCCAGGCTACGCAGTTCCTGATTTTCTCCCCGAAATGGAAGGAGATTGCCGACAAGGTGATGAGCGAAGCACATCGCGGCGTGACGGTTGTAGACGCCCATGGATGGTATTCGAAGACGGATGTGAAGTTGCTGATGGTTTTCTGCCGCAAGATTGAGTCTGTGACGATTTTCCGAATCGTGAAGAGCATCGATGAGGATGCGTTCGTGACGCAGGGAGCCGTTAACGGCGTCTATGGCAAGGGCTTCGACAAGGTTAAGATCAAGATGAGGAAGAAGAAAAAAGATTAGCCTTTGAGGATTTTCAATATTTCATTGGGGAGGTTGGGGGTTGTGATGTCGAGGAAGCGGATGTCGGGGTCGCGGCGGAACCATGTGAGCTGTTTTTTGGCGTAGACCCTCGTGTTTTTCTTTATCCTTTCTATTGCCTCTCCCCTTTCCATCCGCCCTTCAAACCAGGCAAACATTTCTTTGAGGCCGACCGTGTTGAGCGAGTTGAGATGACGTAGCGGATATACTCGCCGGGCCTCTTCCTCCAACCCTTCGCTTACCATTGCGTCCACCCGCCGGTTGATCCGGTCGAAGAGCATTTCGCGCGGTCCGTCGAGACATATCTTGACTATCCGGAAGGGTCGTTCGATCCGCTGCCCGGAGCAGAGACTCGAATAGGGCTTCCCGGCCGTCAGGGAGATTTCAACGGCATGAAAGACGCGTTTGAGGTTTTGAAGGTCGACCCGCGCGTAATATTCCGGGTCGAGACGGCGAAGCTCTTCGCGGAGCCAGTCGCCTCCCCTCACGCGGCTTTCCTCCATCAGAGGGAGACGGATGGAATCGGGGACCGTCGGGAGCGGGTCGATTCCATTGCACAGGGCGTCGACATACATCATAGATCCGCCGCAAACGACTGCCACCCCGCGACTCTCCAAAAGAGGCGAGGCTATCCGGAGGGCATCCTGCTCGAAAAGCGAGGCACTGTAATAGGCGTCCAGAGGAAGCATATCGACGAGATGATGCTTAACGGCGGCGCGTTCCTCGGCGGTCGGCATGGCCGTCACGATCGGAATTCCGGAATAGATTTGCCGGGAATCGGCGGAGATTATTTGCGTGGACAGGCGCGAGGCTATCTCGACGGCGAGGGCCGACTTCCCGGAGGCAGTCGGCCCTGTGATGACGATCAATGTCGGCTTTTCAATCATGCCTTTTCCTCGACGATCCGGCAGATGTTGACGATGACCTCGACGGCTTTCTCCATCGACTGGATGGAGACATATTCGTAACGGCCATGGAAGTTCTCGCCGCCCGCAAAGATGTTGGGGCAAGGAAGTCCTTTGAAGGAGAGCTGCGCACCGTCCGTGCCGCCACGAATTGGCTGGACTTTGGGCGTTACGCCAGCCATGCGCATCGCTTCCTCGGCATATTCGATGATATACATCTGAGGCTCGACTTTCTCGCGCATGTTGTAATATTGGTCCTTGATCTCAACGGCACAGCAGCCGGGGAATTCCATGTTGGTCTTGCGGCAGAGATGTTCGATCTCTTTCTTGCGGCTTTCAAAACGGTCGCGGTCGTGGTCGCGGATGATATATGTAAGGACGGTCTGCTCGACTGTGCCTTCGATTCCGACGAGGTGGTAGAAGCCTTCGTAGCCTTCGGTGTGTTCCGGAGTTTCCCAGCGGGGCAGCATGGCGATGAAGCTTGCGGCAACGCGGATGGAGTTGATCATCTTATGCTTTGCATATCCGGGATGGACGTTGCGGCCTTTGATGGTCACCTTCGCGGAGGCGGCGTTGAAGTT
>CAYZQA010000094.1:0-3394 GCA_964480745.1 uncultured Sangeribacter sp.
GAGAAATCAGATTAACCATTTAAAAATTAACTATTAACATTCACTATTAAATTTTTTGAAGATGAAAGAGACAGAGATTAGCAGCGGGGCTGCAGGACTTATGACCCAGTTGCCGGGGACACCGGCTACCGTATCGGCGGCAGCGAGCGCTACCGGCGGGATCGCGGGGGGTAATTTTGTGGAGAGCGATATTGATGAGGAGCTTTTCCGGTTTAATTCGGATGACACTCCGTTGATGAACCTGATGCTTCGTGCGAAGCGTGTGAAGGTGAGCAGTCCGGAGGTGGATCATTACATGATCGATGAGCCTCGGAGTTCGATCAGGACGGTGATTGAGATCAGGGCCACGGGGGCGATGCAGGCCGTGTTGCCTGTGGCGGGTTCGGAGCAGGCTGTGGCGCGTCCATATAGCACGCTGCTTGTGAAGGGCGTGGATGGCTATACGATCGACGGGTCGAAGCGCACGCCGGGGAAGGATCTGATGCTGTTTGTGACGGGTTATGACCCTACGACTAACAATCCTATCGTGAGGGCTGTGAACGGGCCTAAGGATAATCCTGCGAATGAGTTTTGCACTGTTCCGGCGATTCCATCGGGGAGCGAGTGTGTGATCCTTGCCAATTCGCTTTATGAGACGCAGAAGGAGGTGGATCCGGATCTGATTGTTCCGCAGCCTCAGCGCGTGTATCTCCAGAAGCGTGGGATGAACCAGGTTGTGAGCGATTATTTCGACAGCCAGCGAAAGAGGATTCCTTTCTCGAAGGCTATCATCGCGGAGCAGGCAATTGCGAACTTCAAGGTCAGGGGGAACAGGACTCTTTGGGCCGGCCGGGCCGGGAAGTTCAAGGTCGATGTAGCGCGGATGGGTCACCAGTATGTGTATTGTACGGAGGGTCTTCGCTGGCAGTTCAAGCGTGAGCTGCAGCATGAGGGGACCTGGAGTGTGGAGCGCATCATCGCGTTGGCGAAGATGTTCTTCACGGGAGAGGATGTGCCCAAGACGGCGTTGCTGTTGGCGGGGAAGAATCTGTTGGAGCAGATCCAATGTATCGACTATTCGCGTCATCCTGAGATACAGATAACAACGAAGGTGAACTCTGTTGGCTGGACTGTGACGAACTTCCACACCGTGTTCGGAGACATTGAGATCAAGCGTGAGCCGACGCTCGACCGTCTGGGCTGGAGCAACTCTGGGGCGCTGATTGGAGAGAATCGCCTTGTCCATTATATCTACAGCTCGGAGCATAGTTTTTCGGACCGTGTAGAAGGCGAGGAGGCGACCCGCAGCGGGATTCTTATCTGGGATGCGCTGGCGTTGAAGGGAAGCTGCCATATCTGGATTGACGGTGAAGGCCACGGCGGGATGAAGGATGCGTTCCGCTTCCGACTCTGGGACAAGGTGACCGCACCGGAGAATCCGGCATCGGGAGACATCTATTACATGACGCGCGAATGCCCGGGAATCTCGCCTCAGGCGCAGACAGGGACGATGTGGCAGGGCACGTCGGAGATGGGTGACGACATGAAGCTGCATACGATCTGGACGCAGTATACGGGAGATGTTTATTAACCGCAAAAATGAGACATGACCATGAGAGAGGAGAAAGTTTATGGAATTGAGGGGTTTCTGGAATGGGAAGCCTTGCTTGGGAAGGGGGCATCGCGGGTGCGGGTGCTATTCAAGGGTGGCGGGATGACGGCCTATGGCGTGACGCCGGCTATTTACCGGACCCGGAATGAAGTTATCCAGCATTTGATTGAGCAGAGTCCTTATTTCCGGGACGGGCGGATCAAGGAGATTAGCCGGAGGTAGAGATTTCGGGCTTGCGCCCTCAACACAGTGTTGACGCACCGGGGGAAGGCTCGGGCTGGGCGCAGGCCTGAAAAATCGCCAACTATAAAAACAAATAATTGCTAACTATTAAAATTACAGAAGAAAATGAAGATTACGATTTCAGAGATTGAGGCGCTGACGCTTGCGCTATTGGATGAGAATGATGAGATCCTGGAGGATCGCGTGGAATATGGCGATCCGGGGACGGAGCTCAAGGGGCTGATCCGGACGTTGCTTCCGGAGGCGGCGCGGCTGGTGGTCTGTTCGGCGAGCCGGGCGGATATTGATGAGGTGAAGACGCTGGAGCCGGAGCGGCTGGATTATTATGGCGATGGGCAGGCTGTGGCGAAGCTGCCGGAGGATTTTCTGCGGCTGATCTATTTCAAGATGAGCGATTGGCCCCGGGGCGTGACGGAGCCGTTGGCGGCGGATGGGGACAGCCTGGCGCTGCGGATGGGTCGCAGCCAGCGGATGTTCGGGCGTCGCCAGACGCCGGCGGTGGCGGTCTGCCAGAGTGGGCAGGGGAAGAGTCTGCGCATATTGGGGACGACGCCCGGGGCGAGTGTGGAGGAGGCGAGCTATATGGCTTTGCCGAAGGTGGAGGGAGGATCGATTGATATTCCTTTGCGCCTGGTTCATCCTGTGGCGGCCAAGATTGCGGAGATGGTTAAGCTTATTACGGAACACTAACCCCCTGCGCTAAAGCTTGGGGCTTTTACAAAAAGGTTGAGCCCCTTGGGGCTCAAGGACGCGATATATCGCGTCCCTACTGGGAGGGGGAGTCCTGAATTTGACTAAACTATTAATATCTTGAAAAATGGAAGAAGAGAAGATGGGAATACGGGAGAAGCTGGCGTATGGGTTGGGTGGGCTGTCGTTGGCGGCAGGTTTTATCTTGCTTTTTTGCAGTTTCTTTTATCCTCCGGAGGGGGAGATAGATTCGTCAGTGATTTATGTGTTCGGGGAGATACTCGTGTTCTGCGGGTCGCTGATGGGGATATCGCTTCATTATAAGCAGGCGCGGGGACGATAACCCCTGCGCTGAAGCTTGGGGCATTTTCAAAAAGGTTGAGCCCCAAGGGGCTCAAGGACGCGATTTATCGCGTCCCTACTACTGGGAGGGGAGGAGTTGGGAGTTAGGAATTATTAATTAGATATTATGAGGAAGATTGATAAGATTATTATTCATTGCACGGCTACGCGGGCCGGGCGGGAGGTTCGGGCGGCGGAGGTCGCGGCCTGGCATCGGGCCCGGGGGTTCAAGACGATCGGGTATCATTACCTGATCGGGCCTGACGGACGCGTGGAGAAGGGCCGGTCGGAGAGCGAGATCGGCGCACATTGCCTGGGTCAGAATGCCCATTCTATCGGGGTCTGCTATGTCGGAGGCCTTGATGCGGGCGACGGGAGTCCGCGGGATACGCGGACGGCGGCGCAGCGGGAGGCGCTCCGGCGGCTTGTCGGCGAGCTGCGAGAGCGGTATCCGAGGGCGACTGTGCATGGTCACCGGGAGTTTGCGGCTAAGGCTTGCCCCTGTTTTGATGTGGGGGCGGAGTTTGG
>CAYZQA010000094.1:3494-5210 GCA_964480745.1 uncultured Sangeribacter sp.
GCTTTTTGGGCGATTTGGTTGGCTACGAGGACGGCTTTGGAGATGTGGTCGCAGATGAGGTTGCGGGCGAGGAGGTTGTCGATGTGGGAGCGGTGGATTGCGTCACGGACGTTTTCGCGGACTCCGGAGAGGACTATTTCGATTCCTTCTTTGTGGCTGGATTCGATGAGGATCTGGAGGTTGTGGAGGCCGGTGGAGTCGATGAAGGGGACGCGTCGCATCCGGATTATTCGGACGATGGGGCGTTCGTGGGGGGCGACACGCATCATTTCGTCAAATTTTGTGGCGGCTCCGAAGAAGAAGGGGCCGTCGATTTCGTATACGGCTACGCCTGGGGCGAGGTCGAGGAATTCGTGGCGGTCTGTGTCGGATTCGGCTCCGAGGTCGAGTTGCTCGCCGTAGACGCGGATTGTGGTGTTTTCCGTGACGCGGCGGAGGAAGACGAGGACTGCGAGGAGCATTCCGACTTCGATTGCGATCGTGAGGTCGAAGATGACTGTGAGAAGGAATGTAATTATGAGGACCCAGACGTCGCCTTTGGGGTTGGAGAAGATTCCGCGGATAGTCCGCCAGCCGGACATGTTGTAGCTGACCATGACGAGGACAGCGGCGAGACATGCCATGGGGACAAGGTTGATGAGGGGCATGGCGAAGAGGAAGATGAGGAGGAGGACGATGGAGTGGATGATACCGGCGACGGGTGTGCGGCCGCCGTTGGTGATGTTGGTCATTGTGCGGGCGATAGCGCCTGTGACGGGGATTCCGCCGAAGATGGGGACGACCATGTTGGCTACGCCTTGGCCGATGAGTTCGGTGTTGGAGTTTGTTCGGCCGCCGGTGACGCCGTCAGCGACTGTTGCGCTGAGGAGGGATTCTATAGCGCCGAGCATGGCGATTGTGAAGGCGGAGGGGAGGAGGAGGTTGATTGATTCCATGTTTATGGGGACGGAATGTGGAGAGGGGATGGAGGATTCGATCTGACCGAATCGGTCGCCGATAGTGACGATTCCTTCGACTCCGGCGAATGTGCGGAGGAGCCAGACGGCGAGGGTCACGAGGATAATAGCTGTCAGGGCTCCGGGGATTCGCTTGGAGATCATCGGGGTGAAGATGATGATGAGGAGGGAGGCGAGGGCTACGAGGGTTGTGGAGAGGTCGATTGTCGGGAAATTACGGATGTAGACGCCCCATTTGCCGAGGAAATCGGAGGGGACTTTTTCGGCGATGGAAAGGCCGAAGAAATCAGGGATCTGTGTGGAGAAGATGGTGAGGGCGATACCGGCCGTGAATCCTACGACAATCGGGTAGGGGATGAACTTGATGACTGTGCCGAGGCGGAAGACACCCATTAGGAGGAGTAGGGCTCCGGCGAGGAAAGTGGCGATGGCGAGGCCTGTGAGGCCATACATCTGGATGATGTTGAAGATGATGACGATGAAGGCGCCGGTGGGACCGCCGATCTGGACGGAATTGCCGCCGAGAGCGGAGACGAGGAAGCCGCCGATGATGGCGGTGGTAAGGCCGATTGCGGGGGTCACGCCGGAGGCGATACCGAAGGCGATGGCGAGGGGGAGGGCTACGATGCCGACGACGATGCCGGCTGTTAGGTCTTGTTTGAATTTGGCGGCGGAATAGTGACGGAGAGCATCGAGGAGAGCGGGATGGAAGTCTAATTTTGGGAAATGTCTCATAATTGTTTGGGATAGTTGAGCCCCT
>CAYZQA010000095.1:0-4958 GCA_964480745.1 uncultured Sangeribacter sp.
GGTTGCAGCGGTCTGACGTCTGTGACCATCCCCGAATCGGTGACGAGTATCGGGGGTGGTGCTTTCGAATTTTGCTCGGGCCTGACCAAAGCAGAATATGGCAGCATCGAGTCATTGTGTTCCATTGAATTTGCAAATCCGCGTGCGAATCCTCTTTATTATGCTGGGAATCTTTACATAAACGGGGAGGAAATCAAGGAGCTTATTATACCCACAAGTGTTGCAGCGATCGGGTCGTGTGCTTTCTCTAGTTGCAGAGGTCTGACGTCGGTGACCATCCCTGAATCGGTGACGAGTATCGGGAATTGGGCTTTCGAAGATTGCAGAGGTCTGACGTCGGTGACCATCCCCGAATCAGTGACGAGTTTCGGGTGGCATGCTTTCTACGAATGCAGCAGCTTAATGGATGTCTACTACGCTGCCGAGGAACCGATTGAAGGAAGTAGCAATATCTTCTCCCAGTATGAGGCTACGCTGCATGTACCTGCAGTGGCAGTGGATTTGTGCAAGGAAATTGATCCCTGGAAGAACTTTGCAAATATAGAGGCATACGATTTCAATGGAGTTGAGGAAGTGGCCGGAGATGTTGATGCGGCTCTGCCGTATGAGGTGTATAGCCTCAGCGGGGTGCGGGTTGCTGATTCCATCGATGGACTGGCTTCCGGTGTCTATGTCTTGCGCCAGGGCGGCAAGTCTCGCAAGGTTGTTGTCGAGTAAATTTTCAAAGAAGTTGAAATAAGAGTCCCGGCGGGACTCCACTACGATTAGCCTCGGGCCCTTGCGGCCCGAGGCTAATATTCATTTTGACCCCTCGACTCCGGAGGGATCGGACGGTATAGTGGAGCCCCGCCGGGGCTCTGTTATTATTGGGGGGAGTTCTTTTTCCTCGGGCCGCAAGGGCCCGAGGCTAACCATGGTTGAGCCCCTCCAGGGCTCAGGGACGCGATTTATCGCGTCCCTACTGCAAGACGCAATAGAACTTGACAACCGTAAGGGTGGAGGCGCTGACCAGCTGGCGGCGCGAGCGGCATAGCCCCGGCACCCACAGTATCTCACCGGTCGCTCGATCCACTATAACCATCGCCGCCTGCTTCTGCTGATGGTCATACTTCGCATCCTTCATCAGCTTACTCACCAATTTGCTCCCATTCATCCCCAACGGCCGGATACGGTCGCCCGGCTGCACGCGTCTCGCCTCATATTCCTCCGCTCGGCCCGGCAACCACGCCTCAGTCAGCGGTGCTCGCCTGATCTGCTCCATCAGCCCCGGCGTCAGCTCGTGCTCTTCGCTCCTGACCTCGACTGCATTCATGGCCGCGTCCTCCACCGACACAAACTCCAGACAATCCCGCTCACCGTAGATGGTTCCCGTCGGTCCTTCCCAGCGTCGGCCGCTCTCATAATCCTCGCTGTCCACCGACTCCGCAATCTGACGCGCATCCCGGGGCGAAAAACCGTTCCTCTCCGCAAATCTCCTCACCAGCCAGCGCCGTGAAGGATGACCTCCAAACAGGGAGAAAGAGAGTCGCTTGGAATCACCAATCTCTCCAGCGGCCCGCGCTTCCGAGACAATCTCCTCCTCGCGAAGCGAAGCAATCGTCCGCGACAGCGTCTTTCTTACCCCCGGCCAGCGACTCTCGATCAGCGGCAAAAGTTCGTTCCGGATAAAATTGCGCCGATAGGCAGAATCCAGGTTGGAAGAATCAACTATAAAGGACTGCGATATGGCATCCAGATAATCAAGGATCTCTACCCTTGAAACTCCGAGCAATGGCCGCGCCACGCGCCCCGTATCTGCCAGCATTCCCCGAAGCCCGCTCAGCCCGCTACCCCGGAAGAGATTCAAAAGCATCGTCTCGATGTTATCGTCGGAATTATGGGCCACCAATATCCGCCGGGCCCCGCATCTCTCCTTCAACTCCTCGAACCATGCATAACGCAGGTCGCGGCACGCCATCTCGATGGATGTGCCCGGATGATTCGCCTGATATTCCCCGACATCAAAATGCCGGATCTCCAGCGGTATCTCTTCCCGGCTGCATAAGTCTTCGACAAACCGCATATCGCGGTCGCTCTCCTTGTCGCGAAGATGAAAGTTGCAATGGACGGCGAGGAAGGAGCGTCCCGACCGCTTCATGCTCCGGACCAACGCCACGCTGTCGGCCCCTCCGCTTACCCCGACTATGAAATCATAGCGCGGAAAGCCCTCTTCGCGTTCATGCTCCCGAAACTTCTGACCCTCATCAGCTGGAAGCAGCTCAAGAAACTTCCTTACCTGCCGATCAAAAGCCCGCGCCGTCGAAACGCCTTTATTCTTCCTGTCTTCGTCAATGTCAATCTTCATGCCGACAAAATTAATCCAAATCCCGTTCATTTCAAATCGATTGCCTTATCGGGCGCTGCAATACCTAAAAATAATTAGAAAATGCAGAACCAAATTGCCGCATCGGTTGTTTACCATTTGAAAGATGACAAGAAATCTTGTCATCCCTATAACTGAGTATCTGACTAAGAAAAATCGAACAACTTAATAAACAAAAGAATAATGGCAAAAAAATGGATATGCACCGTCTGCGGATACATTGCAGAAGGTGAAGAGGCTCCCGAAAGATGCCCTCAGTGCAAGGCTCCCCGCGATAAGTTCAAAGAACTCAAGGATGAGGAAGTCCTCAAATTTGTGACTGAACATGAAATCGGCGTAGCCAAAGGCACGGGCGAAGAAATGATCAAGGACCTCAACAACCACTTTCTTGGCGAATGCACGGAAGTCGGTATGTATCTCGCAATGTCGCGTCAGGCTGACCGCGAGGGTTATCCCGAGGTTGCTGATGCTTTCAAACGTTACGCTTGGGAAGAGGCTGAACACGCTGCTAAGTTTGCAGAGCTTCTCGGCGACATGGTCTGGGATACGCGCACGAACCTCGAAAAGCGCATGATGGCAGAAGCCGGTGCGAACGAGGACAAGATGCGCATCGCCCGCAATGCGAAGGAAGCAGGTCTCGACGCCATCCACGACACCGTCCATGAGATGGCAAAGGATGAGGCTCGCCACGGCCGCGGCTTCAAAGGTCTCTTCGACCGCTACTTTGCTGGCAAATAATTTGCAAACCGACCAACTTATCAGAGTCGTGTCATTCCCCCGGGAATTGACATGACTCTTTTTTATTTAGTAATATTCCCCGGGAATCCGTAACTTTGCGCAAACATTATATTCGATATGGGAAGAATCATGGCAATAGATTATGGCCGCAAACGCTGTGGCGTCGCCGTCACCGACGTGCTCCGGATTTCAGCCAACCCGCTCCCCGCGATCCGAACCTGCGACCTGCTCTCTTTCGTCAAGGATTATTGCGCAAAGGAGACAGTAGACCGCATCCTGATCGGCCGGCCCCTAACGATGCAAGGGGAGCTGTCGGAATCCAACCGCTACATCACCCCCTTCTTAGGACGCCTGCGCAAGGAACTCCCCGGCATACCCATTGAGGAAGTCGACGAACGTTTCACATCCGTCCAGGCCCACCGCGACATGATCACGGCCGGTTTCAAGAAGAGCGACCGCCAGCGAAAGGGATTCGCCGACGAAATGTCGGCTTCCCTGATTCTAACTGCCTGGCTCGAAACCCATTGAGAAAAGAGGAGAGAGCATAGGGAATCTTCCGAGCTCTCCCTACACGATTCAACTTTAAGCGGCCGCATTTGCAGGGATGCAAATAAAGCAGTAATTTTGCAGCATGATTCTACCGGTATATTTATATGGCCATCCCGTGCTTCGGGAGGAAGCAGAGGATATTGAGAAAGATTACCCTGATCTTGACAAGCTGATCCGGGATATGTTCGAGACAATGTATCATACGGATGGCGTAGGCCTCGCCGCTCCGCAGATCGGCAAGTCGATTGCCGTCATCGTCATCGACGGCAGTCCCCTCGCCGAGGATTTTCCGGAGTGTGCCAATTCAAAAATGGTCCTTATCAATCCCCAGATGGAGGTCATTGAGGATGAAGCGGCAATAAGCCGTCCCGAGGGATGCCTGTCGCTGCCCGGATTGCAGGAGAATGTGAAGCGTGTGGAGCATATCCGCCTTAGCTGGCTCGATGAAAACTTCGTCGAGCATGAGCAGGAGTTCAAAGGCTTCCTCGCCAGGATAATCCAGCATGAATATGACCATCTCCTCGGGGTTGTCTATACCGACCATATCGCCCCGATCCGCAAACAGCTAATCCGAAACAAACTTAACAATATGGCTCACGGCAAAGCCCGCTGCGCTTATCGCACGGTGTCCGCCAAGTCTAAATAACCATATCATGGCTGACGACAAAAAAGTGATTTTCTCGATGGTTGGGGTCAGCAAGGTCATCCCTCCCCAGCGTCAGATTCTGAAGAATATCTACCTCTCCTTTTTCTACGGCGCCAAGATCGGCATCATCGGTCTGAACGGTTCCGGAAAGTCCACGCTCCTGAAGATAATTGCCGGACTCGACAAGAGCTATCAGGGGAATGTTGTCTTCTCCCCGGGCTATAGCGTCGGCTATCTTGAACAGGATCCCAAACTCGATCCCGACAAGACGGTCCGCCAGGTTGTCGAGGAGGGCGCGGCTTCCGTCATGGAACTCCTGAAGGAGTATGACGAGGTTAACAATGCCTTCGCCGATCCCGAGGTTCTTGAAGACCCGGACAAGATGAACAAGCTGATCGAGCGTCAGGCCGAGCTTCAGGATAAGCTCGACGCATGCGACGCCTGGAACATCGACAACAAGCTCGACCGGGCCATGGACGCCCTCCGCTGCCCGCCGGACGACCAGCTGATAAAGAATCTCTCCGGAGGGGAACGCCGCCGCGTGGCGCTCTGCCGCCTGCTCCTCCAGCAGCCTGACATCCTGCTGCTCGACGAGCCTACCAACCACCTTGACGCCGAGTCGATCGACTGGCTCGAACAGCATCTCCAGCAATATCCCGGCAC
>CAYZQA010000096.1:0-4787 GCA_964480745.1 uncultured Sangeribacter sp.
GCTCGCCATTGCTGGAATAATGGCACAAGCCGCAGTTACATCTTGCGGCTGGAATATCGGTATTGGTGATAAGCGCGACCGCAATATCGCTTCTGCAACCCTTCATTATCTTGACTCAATCCCTAATGTTGAATACATCGGATTGGCTGACACCCGCGACCTTGATAATGGTCAATTCCAAGCGGTGGTTATTTACAATGTTACCGACTCCGCCGGAAATAAAGAGGAGCATAATACTCGTGTAACAACCACATGGGATGGCTCGGAAATCCTTTCATGGGAAGACCTCGATTGTAGCGTTCTCAGCGACACCAAAAAGAAAATCACCGGCAAGATGGAAGAAAAAGGAATTGACCTTGATGGAAGCCTTATCGATGCACTGATTAATCTTAAAAAGCAGCCACGATGAAAAATACAATAGCATTTCTGATTGCAATCTTTGTAGTCATCCCGGCATTTAAAGCCTCGTTTCTATGCCTAAAAATGGGTATTTTGGGTTGGCGATATGTCAATCCCGGGAAAATCCACTATCTTTGCACAGAATTTATCCGCGCAGGTAATACGGGATTTTGATCCTAATCGCATTTCAATCAATCAATTTACGTTAGATGACGTCGTTTCCCATTCTTTCTCTTGCTATGGCCGTAGCGTCCGGTGGGGCTGCTTCGGTCGAGGCAATCCCCTCTGTCGATTCGATTTCAGTCGAGTTGGCAGAGGTCAGCGTTGTCGCCGCCAAGCAGGAGGAGAAGATGAGAGGGGAGGCGGTGGCCTCGACTGTCCTCGGGCAGACCGAACTCGAACGTCTCGATGTAATGGCCCTGAAAGGAGTCTCCGATGTCGTACCCAACTTCTATGTCCCGGACTATGGGTCGAGGATCACTTCCTCCATATATGTCCGGGGAATAGGGGCGAGGATGGATCAGCCCGCTGTCGGCCTCAATGTGGATAACGTACCGGTGCTCAACAAAAACGCATTTGATTTCGACCTCGCCGACATTGCCTCCGTGGAAATGCTACGGGGTCCGCAAAGCACCCTCTACGGTCGCAACACAATGGGAGGCCTCATCAATATCACAACCCTTTCCCCCTTGCGCTACCAAGGCGTCCGGATAATGGCCCAAGGAGGGATGGGCAATGATTGGAAGGCCTCCGTCGGATGGTATGCCCGTCCCACAGAGAAATTTGCCTCCGCCCTCAACGGCTCCTTTTCATACCTCGGAGGTTTCTTCCGCAACGAATATGACGGTAAACTTCTCGACCATGAAATCGGGGGGGCCTTGCGTTGGAAAGCTGACGGAAAACTGACCCAAGACCTCTCTTTGCAAAACGCCCTCTCTCTCTCGCTCCTCAGCCAGGGAGGTTATCCCTACCAGTCTGTTGCATCCGGCAAAATCTCCTACAACGACCCGTGTAATTATCATCGCACGATGCTCTCCGACGGATTGACCCTGAGATGGAGGCAACAGTCATTTACAATGACCTCCATCACCTCCTTCCAACTCCTTTCCGACAAGATGACCCTCGACCAGGACTTCCTCCCGGATCCATACTTCACACTCACCCAGTCGCAGACCGACATTGGCGTGACAGAGGATCTCATATTCCGAGGAGAAGTGGCCGAAGGAAAGTATTCCTGGACCGGGGGCATATTCGGTTTCTTTAAGAATATCGACATGTCTGCCCCTGTCACATTCAAGGATAAGGGAATTGCGGAGTTGATAGAGGCTCATCGTAATGACGCCAACCCCGGCTATCCCATCCGTTGGGATTCCCGTCGGTTTGTACTGGACAGCGATTTCTCCAACCCGGTTGGTGGAATTGCCCTCTATCATGAATCCCATCTCCGGCTCGGAAACTGGAAGCTGACGGCCGGCCTCCGGTTGGACTATGAACAGGCTTCGCTCGATTACCATAGCTATTGCGACACAGGCTATGACATTGACCGGCTCATGCCGGACGGCTCCCTCTCCTTTTTCCGGCATGTCGACATCAACATCGATGACCATGGGAGGCTCAAAAAAAAGTTCTTCAACTGGCTTCCTAAATTGAGCGTTGTCTATGACCTTCCCTTGGAAGGGGAGAACAACGTGTATGGCGTGATCTCAAAAGGCTATAAGACCGGCGGCTTCAACACGCAGATGTTCAGCGATGTCCTCCAGCAACGTCTCATGGGCCTGATGGGTCTCGCCTCGAAATATGATGTCGATGATGTCGTCGGTTATCGCCCCGAATACAGCTGGAATTACGAACTGGGATCCCATCTCAGTTTCCCCTCTCTTCATCTGGATGCCGACCTGAGCGTCTTCCTCATAGAATGCTATGACCAGCAGCTGACAACATTCCCCGACGGAACCACAACGGGACGGATTATGGCCAACGCAGGACATACCCGGAGTTTCGGGGCAGAAGTCTCCCTCTCTTGGCAGCCGGTGGATCGGCTTGTGTTCAATTCCACCTATGGATATACAAATGCGCGGTTTGTAGATTTTTTCAACGGAATCCATGACTTTGCCGGAAAATTCCTCCCTTATGCCCCGCGCAACACATTCAGTTTCCGAGGCAATTATTCCCTGCCGCTCCGTGGCCGCCATTTGACCTCCATAGAGTTTGATGCGGACGTCAGCGGGGCCGGCAAGATATTCTGGAATGAAGAGAATTCCCTCTCTCAGGCTTTCTATCTCTTACCCGGCGCGTCCGTGACCCTCCATGCCCGTAACTGGAGTCTGCAGGTCTGGGGAAAGAATCTTTCTTCCACAAAATATTACACTTTCTATTTCCTTTCCATGGGGAACGAATTCCTCCAGCAAGGTCGCCCCCTGAGAATCGGGGCTACGATCAGATGCAATTTCTGAGAAATCATAAGAAAAGAACCCTTCATACGTTCTATATCTTAGAACTTGCATTAAAAAGGGCTATGGCTGTGGGGTTGATCTCTCAATTTGCCCTTGCAAGTATCTCCTCCTTCTTTCGACCTACTCTTTAGATATATTATATTCATCATAAAAAAGATAAAATATATACATCATAAAATGAAAAAAACACTGTTTCTGGCTTGTTCCCTCGGCTTGCTCCTTGGGGCGTGCAGCAAAGATGACGTGAAGGATACTGTATCCGACTCTATTTCGACTTACAACCTCGTGACGAATGCGCAGGGGGCTGCGTCGGTCTCCAACGGCAGCTACCAGTTCAACTTCGACCGTATCAAGGCCACGGTCCAGCTGTCCGCATCCGATCTCGCCTTGACCTCAACCAACAAGGTCGGTTTCACCACCACTCCCATCGCCTACACCGCAGGCACATACGTCTCCGATGCCGGCGCCTTCAGCGTGGCCCGCTTTTCTTCAGCAGATCCCGCCGCGGACGTGAAGAATCTATCATGCGTGCTGACCACAGGTCGTTTCCGCCCCTCGGAAAATGTTGAGGGTTACGGAGTTTCTTCCCCTCTCTCTTCTCTCGGTTATTATCCCGTCATGTCGTATGACTATGACGGATATAACGTCCGTACCTTCTGGCCGGATATGACCTTCATCGGCTCTACGATCACCACCATGCCCGGCGCTGCGCCCTTCGAGACTTCAGAAATTGAATACCGCGTCGTGATGAATCTCAAGGATCCCGCTAATTTCACGGCTGATGTCTTCCTTCTCAAGGCCCGCTTTGCCCAGGCGATGCCCGTATCGCTCAATATCGCCCTTCGCGGCCTCCCGCTGACATTCAGCCAGCAGGGTTTCACGATTGAAGCCCCCGGAGAGATGTCGCCCGAAACAATCGGCGACGGCGGTTTCCTCACCAATGACAAGTATAAATTCAATTCCTTCAAACTCGTATCTTCCCGCGACCTCACAGGCGTTCAGGTTGAATATAGGGTGATGGATGTCTTCTCAGGATCATTCTCCGGAACTTGCGTTCTCATCCCGGACCTAAACTAAAATATTGACCCTTTCCACGCCACGGCTGATTCCCCATCGGCCGTGGCTTCTTTTTCCCTTTTTCAAAGCAGGGAATGCTCCCGTCAGGAAGTGAAAAAGAAAAAATATGTCAGAGATTATAGTTGTAGAACATATTGAATTGGGCGATATGATTCTAAAATAAATTTGAGGATTGGGAAAAAATAGGTAACTTTGCACATAATTGCTGCGGCGTGTGCACGCGTGTGGCGTACTGACCTAACATATTTATCTAAATATTAACAGTATATGAATCTGTTGTGCCAAATAAGCAATGCTGAACTCTCCGTGACAGCGGTCCTCACAGGTCTCGGTCTGGTGTTTGCAGCGTTGCTTATCGCAAAATTGATTTCGCCGAAGTCTTTCTCTGTCAAGAAGGCTGAGCCCTATGAGTGCGGTATCCCTACCCGCGGAGAGTCGATGATACAGTTCAAGGCCGGATATTATATCTTTGCCATCCTGTTCCTCCTCTTCGACGTTGAGGTCGTGTTCCTCTATCCCTGGTCGGTTATGATGCGCTCTTTGGGTGTGCAGGGCCTCCTCTGCATCGGCATCTTTATGTTCGTGTTAATCTTAGGCCTGGCTTACGCCTGGAAGAAAGGAGCGCTCAAATGGGAGTAGACCATATCAAAAGCATGAAGCGTGAAGACTTCAAGGACAACGAGTATATCGACTCGCTCGTCGAAGAACTGAACGCAACAGGAGCCAACGTGATGGTTGGCAAGTTTGACGACCTAATCAACTGGGGTATCTCCAATTCCCTTTGGCCACTCTGCTTCGGCACAAGCTGCTGCGCCATCGAGTTCATGAGCCTCGGCGCGGCCCGTTATGACATGGCCC
>CAYZQA010000097.1:0-4745 GCA_964480745.1 uncultured Sangeribacter sp.
GGACGCGATTTATCGCGTCCCTACTGGGCGGGTTGACGGACGCGATGTATCGCGTCCCTACTAGTCGCGGGCGAAGATGTCGCGCGTGTAGACGCGGTCTGTGACGTCGGCGAGGTCCGGGCTCGTCCGGTTGGCCAGGATCGCCCGGCTCCGGCGCTTGAATTCTTCAAGGTCGTTGACTACGCGCGACCCGAAGAATGTGGTCCCGTCCGGGAGCGTCGGCTCGTAGATGATGACGGTCGCGCCTTTGGCTTTTATCCGCTTCATGACGCCCTGGATGCTGCTCTGTCGGAAGTTGTCGGAGTTGGATTTCATCGTGAGTCGATAGACCCCGATCGTGCATTCCCCTTCTTTTGCATGGTCGTAGGGGGCGTTTTCGTCATACCATCCGGCGAGCTTCAACGTCTGGTCGGCGATGAAGTCTTTGCGCGTACGGTTGCTTTCGACGATGGCGCTCATCATGTTCTGCGGCACGTCGGCATAGTTGGCGAGCAGCTGTTTGGTGTCTTTGGGCAGGCAGTAGCCGCCGTAGCCGAAGGAGGGGTTGTTGTAGTGGGTGCCGATGCGCGGGTCGAGGCCGATCCCTTCGATGATAGCCCGGGAGTCGAGGCCTTTGACTTCGGCGTAGGTGTCGAGTTCGTTGAAGTAGCTGACGCGCAGGGCGAGGTATGTGTTGGCGAAGAGTTTGACGGCTTCGGCTTCTTTCATCCCCATGTAGAGCGTCGGGATGTCTTTCTTTTCGGCGCCTTGCTGGAGAAGATGGGCGAAGATGTGGGCGGCTTCGTCGAGTTTCTTTACGTCTGTCAGTTTGAGGATGGCTTCGTTTTCTTCTGCGAATTCGGGCTTGGGCAGGATTTTCGGTATGCCGGCGATTATCCGCGAGGGGTAGAGGTTGTCGTAGAGGGCTTTGGATTCGCGGAGGAATTCGGGGAAGAAGAGGAGGTTGAGGCGGGAGGCGCCGCGGCGGGCGTAGCGGACGTAGAGGTTGCGGCAGTAGCCGACGGGGATTGTCGATTTGATGACGAGGACGGCGTCGGGGTTGACGGAGAGGACGAGGTCGATGACGTCTTCGATGTTGTGGGTGTCGAAGTAGTTTTTGACGGGGTCGTAGTTTGTCGGGGCGGCGATGACGATGAAGTCGGCGTCGCGGTAGGCGGCGGCTCCGTCGAGGGTGGCCGTGAGGTCAAGGGCTTTTTCGGCGAGGTATTTTTCGATGTATTCGTCCTGGATGGGGGAGCGGCGGGAGTTGATGAGCTCCACTTTTTCGGGGACGATGTCTACGGCTGTGACCTTGTTGTGCTGGGCGAGGAGGGTCGCTATGGATAGTCCGACATAACCTGTGCCGGCTACGGCGATTCGATATGATTTCATCTTGTCAGATCAATAAGTTTTGTAAGAAGTTGACGAGTGGGTTCGATCAGCGGCTCAACCTGGGTTTGCTTCCAGTCAAATAAGTCGGAGTAGTCCCCCGTTTGTCGCATATTGAATAGGGTTGTTATGAGCTCCCCTTCCTTTTCGGTTAATTTTCCTGTCTTCACATAATGGAGCATTACCATCCGAATTATTCCACTATGGGTGCGAGCATTGTGGTCTGCTTTGAGAAGCAAACCGTTGCAAGCATGGAAAATTGCATAATATAGCCTATTAACTGCCAGATTCCAGTGTTTCAATCCTGCAACATCGACTGCCTCCCGGTAGACCTCCTCCGCTTTTTCAAGGCGATAAGAGATCAGATCATTTTTTTCTTCGTTTGTTATCCCCATATTTTGATTCCGTCATTTGATACGTTGTGGTAGAAAAGATCGTGGCTCATACTGCGCCAGTCTTCTTCTGTGTAGATTACGGGATTGATCTCTATCCCAAGTTCTGCCGACAGAAGATAGAACGGCATTGCAATCCGTCCGATGTCCGAAGGGAGGATGGAACCCGCTTTCTTGAGCAGGATGAGGATATCCCAGTCAGAGTCAGACCTGTTGTCACCTCTGGCGCGAGAGCCGAACAAGGTAGCAGTGCCGTGATTACTGATGGTTTCGGAGACAACCTGTTTTATTTTCCCCAATATTGTTTTCTTATCCATTTTCAGCGGATTTTCTCTACGTCGGTGGGATCGATGCGGACGGCGGCGCCTCCGAGGATTGAGAGGCCGACGAGGAGCGTGTGCGTGCCGTCGGAGTTTTGCATTACGCTGCCTTCCAGGCCTTTGAGCTGGCCGCGGATGACGCGGACCGTGTCGTTGACGCGGTAGGGGGTCGGCCGGAATTCCACCGGACTGTCGATCTGCCCGAGCATGAACCGGAGCCTCTGCATCTGGATGTCGGGGATCGTTGCCGCCGGGCGACGGAGGCCGTCGGGCGCCGACGCCGCGCGGTCGACCATGAACCGCAGGATGTAGGGGAGCGTCACGAGCCGCAGCCGTTCCTGCTCTGTTGTCCGGATGAAGACTATCGACGGGATGACAACGCGATCTACCGTCCGCTTCCGCCCGTTCTGCCAGAGATGGAGCTCCCGCTGGATGGCCACGAAGTTCTCGATTCCGGCCTCATCGAGTTTCCGGGCCACGCTTTTTTCATGGCGCGGGTTGACGATGGCGACATACCAGCTCCCTTTTTCGGCCTGCCCCTTCGCTCCGGGCACGCCTACGGCGTCGTCAACGCCGGGGAGCGTTGCCGAAACGCGGGAGGGTTCACTGTTGTCTGCCATTCGGTTGCGTTTGATGGATAGCCGGATGGGCTTGGATTAGCCCCGGGTTGAAGCCGGGATGGCGTGAGGCAAAGTTACAATAAATTTTTTATTCTTCCAACATCAGCCTTTGCCGACGAGACGCAGCAACTCGCGCGATATGTTGCGGTGGAAGAGGAGAATCTGGAGGAGGTAGACCGCCAGCCCGACGAGGAGGCCGCCGATGAGCGCCCAGCCCGGCGTCGGGATGAGCAGCGTGACGACCCAGCCGGCGACTCCTGCGATCGCGGCGTTGAGCAGGATCGGCAGATAGTCGCGGAGCTGCCGCCCGAGCGAGAGACCGATCAGCGGGCGCGACCACCAGGCCGTGGCCACGATCGAGAAGATGGAGTAGGCCACGAAGCCCCAGCAGATCGCCGCCAGCCCATGGCGCATCGTCAGCAGGAGGAAGAGCGTGGCGACGGCCTTTTTCATTATCTCTATGCGGAGGGCAAGGTCGGTCCGCCCTTTGACATAGAGCATGTTGAGGTTGATGTTGCAGATATGGTCGGTCATCCAGGCAAGCGAGAGAATCTGCATGAGCGGGACGATCGGCAGCCAGCGGTCGGTCAGCAGCACGATGACGAGCGGCTTGGCGAGCGCGATGACGGCCGCCATGATGGGAAAGATCAGCGCGGAGGAGAATGTGATATATTTGGAGTAGGCGCGGGCGAGGCGTTCGTTGTCGTCCTGCATCCGGGAGAGCACCGGGAAAGCCACGCGGCCAATCACGAGCGAGAGCGTCGAGGCCGGGAAGCGGGCGAAGAGCTCGGCACGGTTGTAGAATCCGAGTTCGCGCTGGGCGTAGAGCTTTCCGATTACGATCGTGTAGAGGTTGTAGAAGAGTTGATGGATAAGGTTTGCCCCCAAGAGGCGCGAGCTGTAGGCGAAGAGGCGCTTGAAGGCGGCTGTGGAGAAGAAGCCGCGAGGTCGCCAGCGGGCGGCGAAGAGGAGCAGCAGGGATTGCAGACCGATCTTGATTATCGAGAGCCAGACGAGCGACCAGACGCCGGCGCCCGTGTAGGCGAGCCAGATGGCGACTATGCCGCCGATGAGCGTGCTGACAGATGTGACAATCGCCAGCCGTTTGAATTCCAGGTCGATGTAGAGGCGAGTCTGATGGACCGACCCGATCGCGCCGAGGATGAGGATGACGCAGAGCAGCCTGACGACGGGCGTCAGAGCCGGGGCTTCGTAGAAGTCGGCGATCCATGGGGCGGCCACGAAGAGGACGCCATAGAGCAGGAACGAGAGGAGGAGGTTGAACCAGAAGACCGTCGTGAAGTCGGTTTCGTTGCGGTCTTTGCGCTGGATGAGTGCGTTGGAGAAGCCGCAGTCGATTATCGTCTGTGAGATCTGGAGGAAGACGGCGCACATCGCCACAAGACCGAAGTCTGATGGCATGAGGATACGCGCGAGGATGATGTTGACCAAGAAGCTGATCCCCTGCGTACCGAATTTTTCGATCGAGCTCCAGAGGACCCCTTTCGCTGTGGCTTTCTTCAGATCGTCTGACATGGGTTAGATTGCGGGCCGTCGGCGGCGCAAGTCAGTATGCCGGGCGCGGTCCGCCTGCAAAGTTACTAATTTTTTCATAAATTTCAGTGAGAAGGGCCGGAGATACATCGCGTCCGAATCAACGACCCGGAGTAGGGACGCGATAAATCGCGTCCACGGAGCCCCGGAGGGGCTCAACCAAGGTTAGCCGAGGGCCCTTGCGGCCCTCGGAAAGAATAAGCTTAATAAATAAACACGACCCCGGAGGGGTCGCACCATATAGTAGAACCCCGCCGGGGTTCTGTTTATTTTTTGATTTTTATGATTCCACGGGCCGCAAGGGCCCGTGGTTAACAATTGTTGAGCCCCTCCGGGGCTCCCGGACGCGATGTATCGCGTCCCTACTGCTGCGGGAGTCGGATTTGCCCCGCTTTCCGCGGCCTTTTATGTTTTTTTGAGGACGCAGATTGTTGTGGCGTTCAGATTTTTTTGTAATTTTAGCCCGACATTGCTCACGCGCCGATTCGTGG
>CAYZQA010000098.1:0-4655 GCA_964480745.1 uncultured Sangeribacter sp.
TTGTTCTGTGTGGAGCATACGAGACTCGAACTCGTCACCTCTTGACTGCCAGTCAAACGCTCTAGCCAGATGAGCTAATGCCCCCGATTTCAGATTTCAATTCCTGAAAATTCAACATTGAGAGTGATTATCCTTAGTGGGTCTCCACTTAAGACGTTGCAAAGGTATAATTTCATTTTTGTTTTTCCAAATATTTTTTTAAATATTTTTTATTTTCATCGGAATCTTTTGTATTCCTATTCCTATCTCCCATATCTTCCCGTCGCTTTTAATTACTTTATATCCGTTGCTGGTTAGTTCTTTCAGAACCCTACGAAATGTTTTGGGCCACTCCCTCTTTGGAAGTGGCCCGAGCAATTATTATGACTTTTCAATTATTTGAACGTGTCAGGAAGGTCATTTTCATAAAGGACCGTGTCCCCGCTTCTCATGATTTTACTCAACACTTGCTGCGCTTCGTTGAAACTGTCAACTATATGGATGTTGTCGCTGGGCAGAGCCGTCGATTTGAGACCTTCTACAATCGCTTCCCGATTGTAGCGGCCAACTATTATCGCAACATCAACATGCTCCCCGATATACTTTCCGAGTTCTTCATTCAGCCTGTCCTGCTCGCTTCCCAGCTCAATCATTCCCGGAGTGACGATGATCCTCTTTCCCGTTTTATCAAACTGCGACAACACGTCGATTGCCATCTTGGATCCGGCTGGATTGGAGTTGAATGCGTCATCTATGATTGTAACGCCCCCGGGAGTCTTCTTGATACTGAGCCGATGCTCCACTTGCTCCAGCGATGCGATCGCACGCTGTATCTTTTCAGGGCTTACTCCTAATTTCAAAGCGATGACAATCGATCCCAACAAGTCAGATACGTTGCATTCGCCAAGCAATCTGGTCGCGATCGGGAGGCTAAGACCTTCCGGACCTTTGACGATAAAGGAGGTGCCCTCAGGAGTGTATGTGACCTCTTCCGCCGTGAATGAGCAGCCGTCGGAAGTGGTCACCCCATATCTGATTACCTCCACATTGTTGACCGAGCGGTTTGCGCACTGTTCAAAATCATTATTCACAACGCCTAAGCCATTTGTAGGAAGCGCATCAATGAGTTCAAATTTTGTGGAGCAAACGTTCTCTATCGTCTTGAAGGATTCAAGGTGCATTGGGCCTACCGCCGTTACAATCCCTATCTCCGGATGAACGATGTCGCATATCTCCTTGATGTCGCCAACCTGCTTGGCTCCCATTTCGCACACGAAAATCTGCGTATAAGGCTTCATCATTTCCCGCACAGTCCGGACAACTCCCATCGGGGTATTATAGCTCCCGGGAGTCATCAGAACCTCATATTCTTCGGATAAGATGCGGGTCAGGTAATGCTTCGTGCTGGTTTTGCCATACGAGCCGGTGATGCCGATCGTGCGTAAGCCCTTCACGGATTTCAGTATCCGTTTGGCATCGTTGATATATCTCTGGTTGATCAGCTTTTCGACTGGCATTAGAATGATATCCGCAAGGATCACCGGGATCCATGACAGGACAGCTATCATCAGTGTTGTACCGATCACAATTGCAGCCCCGCTATAAGAGCCCCAGTATGTATTTCCAGGCGTAGTCGACAAAGCGACAGCCACGACTGCCCCCGCGCTCAAGAGACCGGCGACGGAATAAAGACGCCACACTCTCCGAGTGAAGACCAAAGGCTTTTTATATTTTTTCCGGAATATCAAAACGATCTTTGCCAGACAGACGGCCGCAACCAATAGCGAAGCAAGAGGATAATAGAGCAATGTGGAGAACATTAGGAAAATGCAGGCCAAATCCACGATCCTCCATGTTGTGCCCATATTCGGGGTCAGCCATTTCCAGTATCGCTTGATCCTATAGGAATTCTGCTGGCACATCTGAAGATCATATTTGAAATTCAGAAGCATATAAATGCCGCACACGGCATAGACAACTATGAAATATGCGCTCATCTTTTTATTCGGTTATTCGTTTTCGTGAGTTTATGATGAATTATTCTGTTGTTAAGTTAAGACCGCGGAAGTTCTGAAATTTTATGAGACGGGGTCTAAAGAAGAAAAGATGAAAGAACGGCCTTGAACCATCCCGGATTGTCAAGAAAACTGTAATGACCGCCCTCCGGATCGCTCGCGATCCCCGCATCTGGAATCAGACGCTCCATAGTTCTGGCGTCGCTGAGGGGGGTAGCCGTGTCTTTCTCTCCCCAGATAAGAAGAGTCGATGCTCCTATCGAGGGCATCAGATGTTTGAGATCCTCATTTACGCAACGGCTCATAATGGCTTTCATTTTCGGACTCGCCGCATTGTAATCTGCCGACCCCTTTTTATTCCGCCAGTTCTCGATCGCTTTCTTCCCTTTTTCCTTTCCTAATATAATTGGGAGTATGCGTTTTGCAAGTTTGAAGGAATAGACCTTGAAGTAGTAGCTGAGCTTTCGTCTCGGTTTTATTCCGGCCGAATCGACCAGCACCATCTTGGGAATCTTATTTCTGGATGCGAGAAATATAGAAATGCGCCCTCCGAAGGAGTGGCCTATCAAGATTGGATTCTTTATTCCCAGTTTGTGGATAAATTCCTCAATAGCTTCTGTGAACTTTTCAATTCCCCAGACTTCGGCCGGTTCTTCACTTTCTCCATGGCCTGGGAGGTCAAGATTGTAGACGCGCATTTTCCCGTTAAGGATGTTGGCGATGCTTGCCACAGTCGTGTGATCGCAACCCCAACCGTGCATAAGAATGACTGGCGTTCCTTCCTCGGGGCCTGTTACAGAGTAGTGGAGGCGACAACCTCCGACTTCAATATCTTTTTCGTTGTTGATTGATTCCATTTGTATTTGGACTATGATCTTTGAAGCTCCTCCCTGGAAGGGAAGGTGTTGTGATATCCTTTTAAGATATTGATATACCTTAATAAGATATTGCTATGTCCTAAAAGGCAAAATTACTGAAAAACTCCTATACTTTGAAATTATTTTATTAATTTCGCCTTAGACAGAGTTGGGAAAGGATTCTCCGACACTCAGCAGACTTGGTAGGGAAAGGTTTATCCGAGACTCGACCCAGGGTAGGGTTTTTTAGATAATTTGGAAATCCTCTCTTCCGCAACTTTGTCTTGATTCCATTATTCTTTTACAAAAATGACAACCTCCGAACTGAAAAATAAAATTATCAAACTCTGGAAAGCTGTGACTCCAAACGTTAATGATGCGTTATTGAATCTTATCATGGAGTCCCATTTTAATCCAGAATTCGTTGCATATGATTTGCAGGGACAAGAATTGATTTCAGCAATTGTTGGCGTTCCATTCTGTTTTGGAAATGCCGAAAAACAGTTAAAAGGAATACAATTTTTAATGCTCGCCACGCATCCTTCTTCGCAAAGAAATGGGAAGATGTCTGCTCTTTTAAATGCAATGAATCTTCGGGCAAAATCCCAAGGTTTTGCATTTTCATTTGTCATCCCCGGGCGCACCGGCTTGCAGCGTTTTTTTGCTGACCGATCTTATGTTAATGCTTTTTTTCAAGTCATAGATAATTATACTTCCATCCATAATTTTGACAAGGAGTTTGAGTCATTTCTTGAAGAACAGAAGGAAAAAGTTGCAAATCTGAAGAAGAGATTTTTCGATTCTCTGAGGGTTCTGACGCTTCCTTCTGTTTCACCATCCGAGTCCGATATCGAAAAGATCTACTCGCTGGTTAAGAAAATAGAAGATAACCAGGAAGACCTCCGCATTATTCATTCTCTCGATAATTTCAAGTCTGTCATCAAAGCCAATTCCATTGCCGGCGGTCGCATTTTCTATGTTGTCAATTCGTCTGACGAGGTGACAGCCGCCGCCTTTGTTGGTCTGCGTGATCGTGTCACTCTCTATGTTGAGAAAATGTATTATGACGATGCCTCCAGTCGAATAAAATTGCTTTCCGGAATTAAACGCGCGTTCCCTGAAGCCGCACTTGAGGTAGCCGTCCCGGTTGCCGATATGGATAGGAAGGCTCTTTGGTCGCGAGCCTATGGTTCGGTCCTGCCGGATGCTCCCGGCGTACCGGCCATTTCCGTGTCCGAATGTGTCTATTCCCTGGCCGCTCATGCAAAAGCGTATGGAATGGCTCGCGTTTTAGATCTTTCCGAGATTCTAAAATTTATGGCCGCTGACAGGCATGATCTAAAATATTCAATTCTCGTGAAAGACGATTTTGACGGGATCTTGCGCAAATATAAGATCGCAAAGGGGCAGCTCTCGGTTGAGGTGATTTCTCCCGAGAAGATTGCCACGCTACCGGAGGTGACAAGAGGAGAGGTCCTGACACTTGTGGATGCCGCAGAGATTATCTTCCGTAGGAGAGATGCGGATAACCTGATAACGGAAGCCTTCGGTATCCCCTCTATCAATGCTTCCGCAGACTTGCTTCTCCTCTAAGAAACCATTTGATACTTAGGCGCAGTAGGGACGCGATACATCGCGTCCACAGCGACCCCGGCCCAAGTAGGGACGCGATACATCGCGTCCACAGCGACCCGGCCCAAGTAGGGACGCGATACATCGCGTCCACAGCGACCCCGGAGGGGTCGTGACAAGGTTAACCTCGGGCCCTTGCGGCCCGAGGATTAATATAACCCCAACAATAATA
>CAYZQA010000099.1:0-4115 GCA_964480745.1 uncultured Sangeribacter sp.
AAACCGTTGAGGGTAACACCTCCGGGGGTTCGAATCCCTCTCTCTCCGCTAACAAAGGCCTGCAATGCAGGCCTTTGTTGTATACCAAGCTCAGTCCGATTCCCTCTTTAATGAAATAGAGCATAATGTTGAGCGATCAAATCAAATAAGGGAGTACAGTCATGCAGCACGAAAAACTTGTTATTCGTCATTTTGGACCAGTTGAGGAGATAGAATTATCAGAAATCAAACGGTTTAATGTTTTTATTGGCGAGTCAGGAAGCGGTAAAAGCACGGTTATGAAGGTGCTTGCCATGATGAGGTGGATTTATAAGATGTGTTGCGTGCGCACATACTTTAAGATATCAGGTATTCCAACTCCCTTTAGATTCCGTTCAGATTCTATTCTTTCTGCCAATGGATTGAAGGATTTCGTGCGTTCGGATTCAGAACTTATCTATACGAATGGCTCTTTTCAGATAATATTAAAAGGGAAGAAGCTCATTTTGCCGAAGCAAACAGTGGATACTGACCAGCTTACGCTTCATAAAATAGCTTACATTTCCGATAAGCGTGTGTTGATACCGGATCTGGCGGCTGGGAATGTTACACTACGCCATAACATGTTTTATCTTGACGAGACTTTCTTGAACTATCAGAAGGCACTCGATGCGATTCCAGACACAGAAATGAAGTATCTGGGAGTAAAGATGACCGTTAAAAAAACGGTAGGCGGTCGACGGGTGATGGTCAGTTCAAGTAAAAATAATCCCGTTAAGTTTGATAATCTTCCTCTGACAAGCGCGTCCTCGGGAATGCAGAGTAGTGTGGCCCTTCATCTTATAGCTGCCTATTTCTCCTCCTGTTATGATTTGGTGGAGACCATGAATTCCTCCATAATCAGGTTCTTGGCTGCCGGGGATAACCTTTCCAAATTTTCCGCCCATCTCAATATAGGAGATTTTCCCTATCGGAGGATCAGCCTGCATCTGGAAGAACCGGAATTATCTCTATTCCCATCAAATCAGTGGGGGTTGATGCAGTATCTTGTTTCGGAATGTTTGAATGCAAATAAGGCGGAGATGGATTTAACTATGGCCACGCATAGCCCTTACGTCCTCACAGCCCTGAACATAATGATGCTGGCGTATACAGCAAGAGAGAAAAAGCCGGATATCTATCAGGACTTGAAACTAAGGATTCCAGAGCTCAACCCTGAATGGGTGGGAGCCTGGAGTGTATCGGAGGGTAGGTGTGAATCGCTTTTCAATCCTGAAATCAATATGATTGATGGCACTCATCTCGACGACACATCCGATGTCTATGAAAATCTGATATTAGCCCTTAATGACATTATCTATGGCTGATTATGCTGGCAGACTCAGCCAACGCTTGGAAGCAGACGGATTCGTCCCTTCTCAACCATGGCGGACTCGCTCTTCGATTTCAGTGTCTGAGAACGGGAAGACTTATCGCGTAGATGTCAACCCCGTAGGTAGTTCTGCCGTATATCAGATTGACGGGGTTGTGATTAAGTCAGGTCAGAAATGTGATAAATTATTAATAGCTATCAATGACTCTATCCCTCCCCAAAAAGGGATTGCGGTCTTTATAGAATTGAAAGGGAAAGACATAAGCCATGCGATAGATCAGCTGGAAAGCACAATAAAGAATCCAAGTTTTTTACCCTTTCCGAAAGCTGCTGACAAGGCTCGCGCACGCATAATAACAGCTGGATGTGGCCCCAAGAGTAGTTCGAAGTCTAAACTGGAGGAGGCGCGTATCCGATTTAAGCGTCAATACAACATAGAACTTCGAGTCCTAAAAAACAATCAGTTCGACACTCCAATTTAAGGTCGCGACTCGCGACCTGTTCACTTTGCCCTATATCAAGATCTCATGGTGTGATCTTGAAGAGCGTTTATTTTTCCCATACTATGCCTGAGAATAGCATAGCATAGCTCAAGAAAATCCTTTGGCAGATAATCTGAGGAGAAGATAGTGACAAAGAGGGGTGGAAAAACCGAGAATATTTTGATATAAGAACTTAATTTATTAGTTTTGCATCGGTAGACCGTTACGCAGAGGCCCGGTCGTGGGCAACGCGGGAGGGTCTATAGACATAATTGAATAGCGTTTACTCGGCGCTCTTTCTTGACAAGCAGAAACCTGGAAAATTTCTAATCACGGTCAGGAATGAGACAACAGTAGATGCCTGATGGATATGTTATTGCCCGCTAAGGCGTGCGCGAGAGCGCAAGCCTTGGCTTAGTTAATGCATATTCTGCGTGAGGCTTCTGCGTTGCTCGTTTGGAATATTTGTTACATTGCTGATATTCAAGTAGTACAAAGGTAGATTACGTAATCAAGAACCAATACAGAACCAATAAAAATAACAAAATAAGAAAAGAGGTCGCTTGACCTCTTTTTTGTTACTCCGTACAGGAAGTTTTTGTTACCGACATGGTGCTTGACTTATTCGACTATCGGGTAAAAGATACCTTTCAATAACTGCGACATTCCGTTTTCGGAGAAGGTCGCGGTTATTTTTTCGCACAGGTACTTCTTGCCCTTGATGAAGAACACGGCACGAGGATTTGGGATATTGTCTGCAAGGAACTTAAACGTCTTCTTTTGCTTCGGGTTGATAGCGTGAACCGTGCGTCTGCGGTTGAGCTGATTGTTGTTGATACGCATAGAGAAGTGGACGTTCATAAAGTTGCTCCAATCCTCGGCAATCTCTATGTCCTCGACGTATGGGTGCGGAAGTTTGCCGTTATGCGGCACTCCGGCACCATCCCACCACGCCATATAAATTCGGTCGTAGTACTCAGCCTTTTTCGTTTTCTCCCCTGCCGAAAGAGATTGAAGCGCGATAGGCTGATAAAGCATTGCGTCAATCTCCTGCTTTCGAGTGGTAGGGTCTCGCGACCAGGAAGAACCGGTGGAGTCGTTCTCATCATAGCCGGAGAAAGATAGAAAAAGGCAACGACCGTACTTGTCCTCGGTTTCGTCCACCCAAGCAGGAACAAACTCAATCTCTATCTCGTCCGCATCGTCGCTCTCGTCCACGATACGCCCGCCAAAAAGATTGACGGGACGCAGTTCCATTTTATACTTGTAGAGGTTAGGCATCCAGCCGCTCCGCTTCTCGACAAGTTCTTTAGAGAGGGAGCGCACGATGAAGTAAGCATCGACATCAGCGGCATAGAGCAACTTGTCACGGTTTGAGCCTCGTTGGCTCGATCCGTTCCAAGTTGCAAGAGATTTGTTAGCGTTAAGCAGTTCGCGCATCGAATTGTAGCGTACCGCATTATTTTGCCAACCTCGAATGAACCAGTCGCACGAGTAGTATTTCCACATTTCGTTATCGCACTCCTTAAACACAAGATTTTTGGCTTCCTGATACTCGCACTTGTCTTCCTCGACCGTTACCTCTACGGCGTATTCATCAATGATGTTGTCGAGCCTTACGGGAGCGGTGTCAATCAAAGTAGCCTCTGTAAAAGCGAAGTCCACCGTCTGCGCCCGATGATTGATAGTGAACTCACCGCCCAAGAACAATTCCAACTTCTCGAAGTATTCGGCAACCGTCCAATGCGGCAAAGCGCGGGCGAAGCCGCCGGTGTCCCACGCATAAGGGAGCGTATTGCAGATAAGGAGATACTTGTATTCCTCCTTTTCCTCCCACTTTGAGAAGTCAGCGTCATAGCCGACAGACTCACAAATTTTCTTCGTGATGTATAGAAGAAACGGCTGCCACGACAGCCCCCTGCACTCGTTGGTGTTCCACTGATAATGCCCCCTTTTCTGCACCGCATCATCAACAACGTATTCGGCAAGGTTCTGAATATTGCCGGAGTAGTCGTTTACCCACGGCAGAGCAACATACTTGCATCCGCTATATTGCGGATACCACGCATTGGAGGGCGTGATTTGACTTGGAGAGGTAATTGGTGCCGCTCCGAGTTCAAGTTCGTTGATATATACCTTGTCAAAGGTATCATCGAAGTTCTGCTCACTCCGCCCCTCCAAGAATTGCGTCTTGACCTCGCTTTCGGAAATCTCCGTAATTGTGATAGAGCCGAACTTGTAGAAGCCCCGGTCGCGTATCTCGCAGTCGAAGATAACCTTTT
>CAYZQA010000100.1:0-3985 GCA_964480745.1 uncultured Sangeribacter sp.
CCCCAGAATTGCTGGCCTTGGTGGGTGCCTCGCTTTATGGTGCGGCGGAGCATTGGCTTGCCGCATTTCGGACATTTGGGGGCTCCTTCTTCTGAGGCTTTTTCTCTGCGGGTTTCGAGGCGTTCTTGGGTCAGGGCTTCTGTAAAGCCTCCGTTGTCTTTGAAGTCTTTAAGTTGTGCACTTAGCATGCTTGTTAGCATTGAGTTGATTTTTAGACATAGCACTATCAGACAATTCGCAGAGTCCCCTGCAGAGGTTTTCTCGAGATAATGATCAAGACGGGATTTTTGAGTTTTGATGTGGGCTATAGTGTCAGTGATGAAGTTGTTGCTGTAGACTGGTTTTGTTAGTTTAAATTCTATTGTCTCTTTGAATCTTGGGTCATCGGTTGCCCAGGTCGGTAGGTTATGGCGCATCATATAATTCATAAAATCCCCCATCAATTCATGAGAACTACCTCGGGCTACGTCTGTGAGACGCATTTCTGTCTCAAGGGATGTGTCGTGGCGTCCTGACCCTTCTGCTATATTGGCTCGGATGGAACGCGCTGCTTGGGTCATTTGATCGTAGAGGCGATGACCAGGGTCGATTCGATAGTCAATGAAACGGTCGCAGAAGGATTGGGTGGCTAATTCTATGATATTTGCGAGCACCCAAGTGTTTAGCCAGAAATATGAAGGAGCGGAGGTGAAAGAGACGGGCATGGCGTTGATTATAATGGGTTAAAGTTTTTTGTCATTTTGACAATTTGTCATTTTGACAATCTGACAATTTGACATTCTGACAAATTGTCAAATTGACATTCAATGGGCCCCATCATTTCCCCACGCAGAATTTCGCGAAGATGGTTCCCAGGAGGGTGTCGGTTGTGATGGCGCCTGTCAGGGCGCCGAGGTGGTGGAGCGATTCGCGGATGTCTTGCGCTATCAGGTCGCCAGGCAGCCCAGTTTCCAGTCCTTCTTTTACCCTCGCCAATGCCTCCGCTCCGGCTTCCAACGCTTCCCGGTGACGCAGGTTCGTCACCATGAATTCCTGCTCCGGATCCCCCTCGCTTTTCGCGATCTTTGTCAATACCCCCATTAAGCCGCCTACAGATTCCGGTTCACGTGCCGTGATTTTGATCATGATAGGGGAGGTCTCCACAGGTTGTCCCTTGACGTCTCCGTCTTTCAACAGTTGTCCCTCCCCAGCTTCCTCCTCCGTCTGTAGGTCCGCCTCCAATTTGCCTCCAACCAGCCTGCGGAGCTCCTCCGCATCCGTGCCCTCCGCAAGGTCAGCCTTGTTGAACACGACGACATGCGCCGCCTCGCTGTTCCCCATCTCTTTGCGAAGCTCTGAAATCTGTTCGGCAACGTCTTCCGTCAGATCCACCATCCAAAGCGCAATCGACGCCTTCCCGAGCAGTTCCCGCGCCCGGTCGATGCCGAGATTCTCAATGCGGTCGGTCGTCGCGCGAAGTCCCGCCGTGTCATAGAAACGGAACAGCACGCCGTCAATCTCCCGCGTATCTTCAAGAACATCGCGCGTCGTGCCCGGTATGTCGCTGACAATCGCCCGCTCCTCCTCAAGGATTGTGTTCAGCAGGGTTGATTTTCCCGTGTTCGGTCGGCCGGCGATGACCACAGGAATCCCCTCCTTGAAAGCATGTCCCCGACGGTAGCTGTCGGCCAGCCGCCGGGTCTTGCGGAGCAATTCCTCCGTCAGGCCAAGCAATTTCTGGCGGTCGGCAAACTCGACATCCTCCTCCGAGAAATCCAGTTCGAGTTCAAGAAGCGACGCGAGATCGACAAGCTGTCCGCGCATCTCTTCCAGCTCTCGCGAGAACGTCCCCTTCAGCTGCGACATTGCAAGACGGTGGGCCGCCCGCGACCGAGCCTCGATAAGATCGGCGATTCCCTCGGCCTGGGCAAGGTCGAGCCGCCCGTTCAGAAACGCACGCTGGGAAAACTCCCCCGGTCCGGCTGCGCTCGCCCCGGCATCCAGCAGAAGGTTCATCGTCTCCCGCTGGATCCATTCCGAACCATGGATGGAGAGCTCCACAGTGTCTTCCCCCGTGAACGATTTCGGGCCGCGGAACAGCGTTGCCACAGCCTCATCAATCGTCTCCCCAGCCAGGTTGACGATCCTTCCGAAATGCGCCGTATGGCTCTCCGCCTCCGACAGCCTTTTCCCTTTCCAGATTTTATCGCAAATCTCGAATGCGGCCGGCCCTGAAACGCGAATCACGCTCAGCCCCCCGCGGCCTCGCGGCGTGGCAATGGCCGCAATAGTAGTCGTGCTATCCATCAGTCGTTCCAATCATGAAATGAAAACAGGCTCTCGACCTTCTCCTCGACATCATCAGGGAGTTCGCTGAAGAAGTCATACCCCGTCAGCTTCTCCAGCTCGTCGACGCTCATGGCATAGTTGACCATGTTGCCCGGAGCAGACATGTTGGGATAGACGAAGGCAATGGCCCTCGGGGTTGTTGCGTAAGGGGCAAGCAACGCCTTGAAAAACGCGCCCGGCACTCTTACTCCCCCCGCGCCGATCCGCTTCGTGTCGCTCTTTTCGTAAATCGGCCCGGCGACAATGACGATCGCCGAGTCACGGCGCGCCCAGACTCGCTCCTTGTTTTCAAGCGTGTTCCATGCTCCCGTGTTCAGCGCATGATCCTGCGGGGCCATATTCCCCAGCGAAAAACAATCCTCCATAGCGCGTTCGCTCCATTTCTGGTCGGCCGCCGGACACATGTGTCCCCGGTCATATCCGGAGCGGGTATAGTCTGAAGTCGCCGGACAGCCCTCAAGATCCGAGTCCTGCCAGAAACGGTTGCTTCGCGATGCCCCTCCGGAAGTCTCCGATCCAAGGAGCTCCCAAGCCACCCAGTTCGGCGTTCCGTTCTCCTTGTTGAAGCTGAGCCGGAAGCCCTCATATTCCTTCTCCTGCGAAGGAATCCCCGAAGGAATCTTGACCCGGTCAAGGCCGTCTATATGGCTTGAGGAAGCTGCGGCTTTCTTTCCCTCTCTCCTTGCCTGCCGGCTATAGTTGGAGATGGCGCTTTCTGTTTGATAATCGCCTCCGCCCTCTGAAGAAGGGGAGGGCTCGGCCGAACGATGGCAAAGCCCGTAGCAGCCGATAGATATGAGACAGACGCAGGCAATCCCCGCGCCGATGATGATTCCTTTATTATTGCCCATGGAATTTCCTTTTTACAAAATTAACGAATTTTTTCCTCCTCTCCGAAATATATTGTAATTTTGTCCGCAAGACGCGGTGGGTCTCTTCCCTCGGCGCGTCCCTTGATCAGAAAACCTAAAATCTAACATAATGACAGTTACAGATCATTTCCTCGAATTCGTCAAGTTTGACACTCAGAGCGATGAGGAAACCAACCTCACCCCCTCTTCCCCCGGCCAGATGGTATTCGCCAAACATCTCAAGGCAGTTCTCCTCGGCATGGGCCTCGAAGATGTGGACCTTGATGAAAACGGCTATCTGATGGCAACCCTTCCGGCCAACACCGACAAGGATGTGCCCGTGATCGGCTTCATCGCCCACATGGATACGTCTCCCGACATGTCCGGGCGCCATGTCAATCCCCGAATCGTCAAGAACTATGACGGAAAACCCATTGTCCTCAACGAAGAGCAGGAGATTGTCCTCGACCCCGAATCCTTCCCCGAACTCCTCAACTACAAGGGCCAGGATCTGATCGTGACTGACGGGACAACGCTCCTCGGCGCCGACGACAAGGCCGGTATTGCGGAGATCATCACCGCCGTGGCCTACCTCCAGGCCCATCCCGAAATCAAGCATGGGAAAATCCGTATCGGTTTCAACCCCGACGAGGAGATCGGTCTCGGTGCTCATAAGTATGACGTAGAGAAATTCGGATGCGCATTTGCCTACACGATGGATGGCGGCGCCCTCGGCGAGCTCGAATATGAAAACTTCAACGCCGCCTCCGCGAAGGTGACCATCAAAGGCCGCAACGTCCATCCCG
>CAYZQA010000101.1:0-3181 GCA_964480745.1 uncultured Sangeribacter sp.
GAGGAAAGACCTAAAAATTTTGATAAAATGGTCGAGATAGTTAAGACCTTGGCTAAGGGAATCCCATTTGTCCGAATCGATCTCTATAATATCGAAGGCCAAATTTATTTCGGAGAAATCACATTTTTCCCAGCGAGTGGATTGGGAAGATTCACTGATAAAGAATGGGAAAGGAAAGTAGGTTCAATGATTCAACTCCCAGGAATCGGAGATAAGGTATAAAACAGTCAAAGGCCATGCATTTGGCCTTTACCTGCCGCAGTAGGGACGCGATAAATCGCGTCCATCCGACCCCTCGGGGGTCGGAGTCCGGACTTTGTCCGGACCACAATCCGGCCGAGCTCCGCGCAGCCGGGAGGATATGCGCACCAATCGGCCGCGATAAATCGCGGTCATGAGCCCCGGAGGGGCTCCGTGTCCTTACTGCGTGCGGACCACAATCATGCTACGCAACACGGGCCTCTGCCATTAATCCCCGCCTTCCAGTATCCCCCGCAGTTTATTGGACGCCGCTTCGACTGTCTTCGACTGGATCAGTTTCATCCGGTTGAAATCCCGCATCAGCCTTTTCCCTTTTAAGATCAATGTCTTAAACAAGGCCGACACCGCATCCGATCCCGTTTCTTCCAATTCCTGGATCGAAGGCAACTCCTTATTGACCTCATACCATCCCTCGATTATCGACACACCATGCTCGTGGTATGCCTCCGGCACAAACAACTCCTCCACATAATAATTCTGGAACAGCGTCAACAAATCGACCGTTGGCTGCACGAGATTCCTTACATTATCCTCCATCGCCTCGTTATTCCCAAACGAAGAATCATATAAGGGTTGGGCGGCCACCATCAAGAAAATCTCCAGCAACCCTCCCATGCTCAATTGCAATTTCGTCACTTCCGGAATAATCAGCTCCCTTAAGACCCGAAGGGTAATGCTTCGCGTCTTTCCTTGAAGGGAAAGCTGCATCCGTGTGAAATCGGAATTAAGCACCATCCCAAGGAAAAGAATCTCAGGCCTTGATCCTTTAATCACATACTTTGTGCGCCTGCCCGGCCAGGGAGAGCAAAGCAAAGAGAATTCATCGGAGTGGTTATTTATGAAAAGGAGAAAAATATCCTCCTCCACGAACTCAGCCGTGTTGCGTTCCGTCCCTTTGTAGACAGACAAAGAAACGGACCACTCCCCAAGGGTCGAAGTCGGCATATATAACGGTGAATCCTCCATGTTAATAAATCCGAAATATATTATAAAACGGAAATAATATCTTTTCCGTATTGTTTTGCTCCTGGCTTAATGAAATTGTGCAATCTGCCGTAGACTTTCCTCAAACCATATTTTTTGTCAACGGAAATTCCAGAAATCTCCGGGTCACTGATGGCCACCACCTTAACCTCCGGACTGTTGTGATAGTGCTGGCCATTGAAGAGGTAGCTCCTCAGCGGTTCATTGAATATAAAATCCACGTATCCCTCACGATATTTCTCCCCTTCGCCGGCAGACAACTTCATCCTGAAAGTCTTCTTTCGGAGAGCATTCGGTTCAGGAAAAGAATCGGTCACGCGAATCTTTTCCAAGACCTTCAAATTATCGATGATGGCCTGCAACTCCTCCCGATAGAATTGGGAATCGAGATCATCATGTGAAAACGCATTCAGGAGCAGCTTGCGGTCGCTATCAAGGTCTATGAGAGTAGCTCCAATCTCTGCAATTTGGCAATCCTTGACAAGATAATCCTTCGTCTTATTGAACAAAGCCTGAAGTTCAATCTGCGGATAGGCTGAATCATCCAGCGAGTTCTTATACTGGGCGTGAAGCGGAAGAAGCCTTTTGCATTCCGACTCGCAATGCTTCCGCAAAGCGTTGGCGCATTCCGGAATTCGACAATTCTGAAGATGGCATATTGCTTGGCCAAGATGTGATTTCGGAAAGACCACTAAAGGGACAGGAATGCCATCATCATCCGGGACGGCATACATCTCGCATATCAGCCATTTCTCCTTCGGAATCTCTTTGAGTCCCTCTTCTTTTCGCTGCTCATTCAATAAGGCAATCTTCTCATTCCGCTTTTCAAGTTCTTTTGACAGGAGATGGAACAACGAGCGGTCGTGCGTAAAAATAAACATCTGCCAAGTTTTCTGGTAATCCAACAGGAGCGGAATAACCATCTTGCGGACCGACATATCCATAGAATTGAGAAGATCATCAACAGCCAAAATCGCACCGAGATTGTCGAGAGGCGCCCGCTGTTCAAGCACGGCGAAACGGAAAGCGATCCCCATGCAGGAAATCTTCGCCTCGTTGAAGAAAGAGCGGAGATGCGAAATAGGAGAATTGTCTTTGATAGCCGGGGAAATGAATCGCGCTCTCAGATAGATCTTGGGCGTAGTGAGCTTGCCTGTTCTGCGCTGGGGAGAACCCATGATCTTCTCATTGAACTTGGTCGGATGGTACTCCCACAATAGTTCTACTGGGATACCGAAATTCGTCTGGATTATTTCGTTGGCGCGTTCAAAGATAAAGTGTAAAAGCAGGAATACGGAATCATTGAAGTCTTTTACGCGAAGCTTAAAAGCGGCATATTCATCGCACTTTGTGATATAAGTATTTTTCTTCGTAGGATGTTTAGGAAGCCAATCATCGAATCGATTGAGCCAACTCCACCAATCTGCGGCATTGGAAGTGTCCAGAGAACGGTCTTGGAGATCTTTGAGAGGAGCCTGGAGGTCGATCAAAGGAAAAATCTCCTTGCGGAAATGCCGAAACACCTCATTATCCTCGCTGTTGTTAAAATCGAAAATCTTTGCAATTTGCTTGGCAGTAAGGAAATCGGAAGAACGGAGTGATAACTTCAGGAACTCGGCCAACTCAGGATTGGAGAGATAGGACCTGTTGCTGAAATCTTCCGCGGCTTTAGAGCTGCCATCCCCATCGGAGAAAGTCACCTTCACTCCGGAAGGGTCTGTGGGGTCGGCGAACCGATTCCGAAGATTTTCGGGATGGTTAGGAAGAAAATACTTCTTGGCCTCCAGTGGAGATTTATTTGCGGCATGGTAGAGGAGATGCAGACACCAAAAGAGAGAACTCTTGCCAGCGCCGTTCTCTCCAAAAACCAAAAGATTATTCCGATTAATGTCAAAAGGAAAATCCCCATAGAAAAACTTCAGATTCGAAATCTCAA
>CAYZQA010000102.1:0-2898 GCA_964480745.1 uncultured Sangeribacter sp.
CGACGTTTCGCGGTGCGGGTGTGCGATTGTCTGCGTTTAGGATGTGCCATTTTTCTTTATTCTTTTTATTTGTTTTTCTCTATCTTTATGGGCGCCGGAGCCTCTGGCCCCATGCCCGGTCTTTGCTTCTCGCCGGAAATCAATCTTCCGATTCGTCGGCTATCTCGTTGTCAACCTCGTCCAGGGCCTCCTCGACTTCCTCGTCGCCGCCGCGCTTATGCTTGCGCAGCGCCTCGGCCATCGCCCGGTTGCATTTCCCCAACGGATGCACATGCCGGATCGGTATCGTCAGCACGATCGTGTCGTTCAGGATATACGCGACATTCAGATAACTGTTGCTGTAAGGGATCACCAACAGGTTGTCGGCCCCGTCGTCATAGTCCTCCCCATATTTGACAACAACCCGGTAGGTCGCGTCGACCTCATGGTCGAGGGGGTCAAGACAACGGTCGCAGGGCACCTGGAGCATCCCCTTGCAATGGAACACGCATTCGTATGCATCGTTCTTCTTATCCATGTCCATGTGGACATCTATGTCGGCCGTCAGGATGTCGTTATTCTCCATGTTTTCGAAGAATTCCTTGCCGATATGGAAGTCCTGTTCGTAATGCCCGTCGGCCTTGTTGGCTAACTCGACCTTGAAGGCTGTGAATTTTCCCACTTTTTCTATCCTTTTATATTCGGAGGCCCGTTCGGGGCCCCTTCGTTTCTGTTTTGCCGGACTCGCGGCGCCGCGCAGCGTGGTCGCCCGGCGGCCGGCTTCCCGGCTTCGTACCTCCGAGGGGAATCGAACCCCTATCTAAAGTTTAGGAAACTTCTATTCTATCCGTTGAACTACAGAGGCTTGCATCCCGGCCGAAAAATACGCGCCGACACCCGCAGACGTCGAAGCCCTCCGGCCCCCAGACGTCCAAGGGTGTTTTGCAGCTGCAAAATTAGTCAAAACATTTTAATTACGCAAATATGCCCGAATTTCTCTCCCATAATAAGAAAGGAGAACCCCGCGGGGGTTCTCCTTTTTTATTATGCTAAATCAATTTTATCAGATATGCGGGCCTGCCTCTGCAAGCTTCTTGCCGGTCTCGTTCGTCTCGAACTTCTTGAAGTTGTTGATGAACATCTCGGCGAGCTTCTTAGCCTTCTCATCCCATTCCTTCGGATCTGCGTACGTGTCGCGAGGATCGAGGATCGCGCTGTTCACGCCCGGAAGCTCCGTCGGGATGACGAAGTCAAAGTAAGGAAGAACCTTCGTCGGAGCCTTCTCGATGTCGCCATTCAGGATATCGTCGATGATACCGCGAGTGTCAGGAATCGAGATACGCTTGCCCGTACCGTTCCAGCCCGTGTTCACGAGATAAGCCTTCGCACCGTTGGCCTTCATTTTCTTCACGAGCTCCTCGGCATATTTCGTCGGGTGGAGCGAGAGGAATGCCTGGCCGAAGCAAGCGGAGAAGGTCGGGGTCGGCTCCGTGATGCCGCGCTCTGTGCCGGCGAGCTTAGCAGTAAAGCCGGACAGGAAGTAATACTGTGCCTGCTCGTCGTTGAGGATCGCTACCGGGGGAAGAACGCCGAATGCGTCAGCCGAAAGGAAGATAACCTGCTTTGCAGCCGGACCCTTCGAAACGGGCTTAACGATGTTCTTGATATGATAGATCGGGTAGGATACGCGGGTATTCTCCGTAACGCTCTTGTCGGCGAAGTCGCATACGCCCTCTTCGTTGACAGTGACGTTCTCGAGGAGCGCGTCGCGCGTGATGGCGCCGTAGATGTCGGGCTCATTCTCCTTCGAGAGGTTGATGACCTTCGCGTAGCAGCCGCCTTCATAGTTGAAGACGCCCTCGTCGTCCCAGCCGTGCTCGTCGTCGCCGATCAGCTTGCGCTTCGGGTCGGTCGAAAGAGTGGTCTTGCCTGTGCCGGAGAGACCGAAGAAGATGGCCGTCGAAGTCTCGTCCATGTTCGTGTTGGCAGAACAGTGCATCGATGCGATGCCGCGGAGAGGATTGAAGTAGTTCATCATCGAGAACATACCCTTCTTCATCTCGCCGCCATACCATGTGTTGATGATCACCTGCTCACGCTCCTTGATGTTGAACGCTACGACAGTCTCGGAGTTGAGGCCGAGTTCCTTGTAGTTTTCAACCTTTGCCTTAGAGGCGTTGAAGACAACGAAGTCAGGCTCGAAGTCCTTCAGCTCCTCTTCGGTCGGACGGATGAACATATTGGTTACGAAGTGGGCCTGCCATGCAACCTCCATGATGAAGCGGACCTTCATGCGCGTAGCCTCGTTGGCGCCGCAGTAGAGGTCAACGACATAGAGGACCTTGTCGGAAAGTTCCTTTACGGCTTTCTCGCGGATGTTGTCCCATACTTCGGTCGTGATGGGCTTGTTGTCGTTCTTGTAGCCATCGGTTGTCCACCATACGGTGTCTTCCGTCACCTCATCCTTTACAAGGTATTTATCTTTGGGGGAACGGCCGGTGTAAACGCCTGTGAATACGTCTACTGCGCCGAGGTCGGTCAGATAGCCTTTTTCATAGCCTTCGAGCTCGGGGTTGAGTTCGGCCTTGTAGAGTTCGTCATAGCTGGGGTTGTGGATGATTTTCTTAACATCCTTGATCCCATACTGAGAAAGATCCAATGTTGCCATAGATGTCTTTGAATTATTTGGGTTTATTTTGTTTCCGGAAGTGTAACAAGATTCTAACTCTTTCAGACGGCAAATTTAATCATTTTTATTGGATTTTCCGCTCTTTTATATGGAAATTTTTCTCTAATTTTGCGCCATGATGAATCCCCAGGAGATCCCCGCCTCCCTCAACGGCCTCCGGGTCCGTGTCGACCCCCCTTCCGGAATGCTCGCCCATTACCTTATCCCCCTCCTCGAGCAAGCCGGCGCAA
>CAYZQA010000103.1:0-2807 GCA_964480745.1 uncultured Sangeribacter sp.
CAACATGCAGAAAGCCAAAGCTGATACATCCCTCATGAAGCGCCTGGCTTCTATCCGTAAAATTGCGGCAATCCTGTGACCTCTCAGTCTTCCTGATTTAGGTTGACTCGTATTGAGGGTATTGAAGCGTTTGGGAGACATTTAAGTGCAGCGGATTTGGAGGCAATAAAAATAATTATTATTTTTGCAGAAAATAATTTTTCTGAAAAATAATTTCATGGAGTTTCTTGATCGGCAGGAGGAAATTGCAGAACTTGAACGGGTTCTGAATCCACAAACACCACCTAAATTTGTGGTCGTATATGGCAGACGTCGTCTGGGTAAGTCTACCCTGATAAAACATATATTGCGACCAGGCGACATATACTATATGGCAGGTGATCTGGTTGACAATGTTCAATTGGAGATGCTTCAACAGACTTTGGCCCAGCAGTTTCCAGAAATTTCCATGGCAAAATTCTCAAGTTGGGAGGAATTGCTGGTCTTACTTAACCGATTAACCACCGAGCAGTTTACCCTCTGTCTGGATGAATTTCCATATATGGTGAAACATTCACCGGAACTACCCTCAATCCTTCAGAAATTATTAGACAGCAAGTCACTGAAATACAACATCGTGATATGTGGCAGTTCACAAAGGATGATGCAAAACATGATCTTAAGTCAGGGCGAGCCATTATTCGGACGGGCGGCCGCTGTGCTTAATATAAGACCAATTCCGCTTCCATACCTTCAAAAGGGATTGAATCTTGATGCTATAGAGACTATCGAGGAATATTGCGTATGGGGAGGTGTCCCCCGCTATTGGGAATTGAGGGAGGAATATCCCACACTTCGAGATGCCATCAGAGGAATGCTTCTGGGACCTCTCACAGTGCTATATGACGAACCGAAGAAACTATTCCTTGACGATATGAATGTCACTGTCCAATCTGAATCCCTGATGGCTGTGGTTGCAGGTGGCGCAAACCGTCTGTCGGAAATCGCCGCCCGCATGGGACGCGAGGCAACCTCCCTGGCCGCCCCCTTGGACAAGCTTATACAGATGTCCTATCTACGTCGGGAGTTACCTTTCGGAGAGAGTCCCAAGAAATCAAAGCGCGGTATTTATAGGATAAACGACCCAATGATGTACTTCTATTACACCTATATCATGCCAAATATGTCAACTCTGGCCCGTGGCCGCAAAGACATGGTAATGGAGGAAATAGAACGTTCATTCAATGGATATGTAGCTCGGGGGTGGGAATATCTTTGTCGTGAAGCCGTCAGTGGAAATTCCCTTTTCGGGCATCGTTGGGAAGAAGCTTCAAGATGGTGGGGAAAAGTGCCGGCAGAGGGAAAAGGCAAATATCATGAGATGGAGTTTGATGTTGTCGCTGAATCTACGGATAGAACAGCCATTCTGATAGGTGAGTGCAAATGGACGAATCCTGAAGTAGCCTCTGAAATATACAAGAAACTCATTGACAAAGCGGCTTCTTTCCCCTTGGCCAAAGGAAAGGAGATAGTTCCCGTATTGTTTTTGAAATCTCCTCCAAAGGACTCTTCTGTTTTATCAAATCTAAATATACTCTATCCTCAGGATGTCATCAATCGAATCTATGGTGACACGGAATAGAGCCTTTCGTATACAGAAGGCAAAGGTTCTCGCGGTCGGGGACGGAACTCGAGGGTGTTGAAGCGGTCGGGAGACCGTTCCTCCCAGGCGGGGACGCTCCCACCGGCCCCCGGCACGCTGGGGAACGTGAACTTTCTGAATTATTGCGGGTTCGGAAATTATTCTTATTTTTGCAAGCGGAAACAAAAACTGAGTGAATACTCAAGAATACTGGAATCAGAAACTGAGTTAATACTCAAAGAAATATGGAAACAGTAACTGAGTGAATGCTCGGAATAAAACTTTAGGAATTATGTTGCCACAGTCTATTGTCAATAAGATTCTTGCGAAGTATGGGAAGGATACCATCTATCCCGGGGATTGCGCTGCGTTGGGCGGCGAGATCGGTCTGAGTGAGGCCACCATGAAACGTATGCTGGGTCTGGTAGGGAAGGACTCACCGGAGAGAAACCGTACGCCGCACGTCTCCACAATGGATATCCTGTCGGCTTGGCTCGGATATAAAAACTATAAGGAGCTGCTTCGAGAGATCGGTGAGGAGGATTATTCCTCGGAGTTCACATCGATGGAGAGCATCGATGCTGCCGATCTGAATGCGGGGACGCAGGTGCAGATAAAATATGAACCTTCGCGCATAATCGTAATGTCGTATATGGGCGACGATCAGTTCCTGGTAAATGAGTCTAAAAACAGTAAACTGATCAAGGGGGATGTGTTGACAATATCCCACCTTGTGCTTGGCCAGGAACTCCTTGTCAAGGATGTGAAACGCGATGGGAAAAGTCTTGGAAGCTACCGGGGTGCGAAAGATGGCGGTCTGACATCGCTTGAGATAATCGTCTGACCGTCGGCAATGGCTGCTGTCAGTGAGCCAGGATGGAATCGGTGGATTCCTGCATGAAGCGTCCGTAAATCTCTGACGTTCGGCTGCGTTGCAGGGCGGTGGCCACGGCATACTCAATCTCCATCTCAGGGAGGTTGGGGTTCTCTTCGAAATATGCCTTCTTCGTCCTGTCGAAATTGGTTTCATAGGAGCGCATCACACTCTTTTGAAGTGTCTCCAATTGCTGCTTTGTGGCGTAACGGCCTGAGCGCAACTCCGTCAGTGCCCTCTCGGCATCTCGGATAAATTCGGCCATGCGCACATCAAAGTCGGCCGTCACCTGGCCGCGATGTGTCCTGTGGC
>CAYZQA010000104.1:0-2570 GCA_964480745.1 uncultured Sangeribacter sp.
GCCGCCCTACTATTGCTACTAATCTGCTCATCTTTCAATAATTTTTTCAAGCGGAATTCTTTTTGATTCCAGACTCGATCTTTTTGGACAAGCCCCAGAAGTAGGGACGCGATATATCGCGTCCTCCGGGGTTTAGTCCATATACCCGAATTCCCGGAGCTTCTTGTCGCGGTTACGCCAGTCTTTCTCGACCTTGACGAACAATTCGAGATAAACCTTCTTGCCGAAGAATTTCTCGATGTCCGCGCGAGCCGCGATACCGACTTTCTTTATCTTCTCGCCTCCCTTGCCGATGATGATTCCCTTCTGGGAGTCGCGCTCGACATAGATGACGGCCATGATATGGATCGCGCCCTCTTTTTCGTCGAATTTCTCAACGATGACCTCCGCGCTGTAAGGAATCTCCTTGTCATAGTCGAGGAGAAGCTTCTCGCGGATAATCTCCGTGACGAAGAAGCGGGCCGGCTTGTCGGTCAGCGCATCCTTGCCGAAGAATGGAGGCGACACGGGGAGAAGCTCGATGATTCGGTTCTTCAGGTTGTCGACATTGAAGTGTTCCGTCGCGCTCGTCGGGAACACCTCCGCATTCGGCAGGCGCACCTTCCATTTGTCTACCAGTTCCTCAAGCTGCTCATTGCTCTTGACAAGGTCAATCTTGTTGATAACGAGCAGGACCGGTATCTTCTCGGCGGCCACGCGGTCGAGGAAGTCTTTGTTTTTCTCCGGATCTTCGACGACATCCGTGACGTAAATCAGGATGTCGGCGTCGGTCAACGCCCCTTCCGAGAATTCGAGCATGGATTCCTGGAGCTTATATTTCGGCTTCAGGACTCCGGGCGTGTCGGAATAGACAATCTGATACTCCGGCGTGTTGACAATGCCCGTGATACGATGGCGGGTCGTCTGCGCTTTCGAGGTGATGATCGAGAGGCGCTCCCCGACAAGGTCGTTCATCAGGGTTGATTTCCCGACATTCGGGTTGCCGACTATGTTGACAAAACCGGCCTTGTGGCCCGGGTTGGCCGTTGCGGCCGTGTTATCTTCAGGGGCCGCGTTCGGCTGGTCGCCTGAGAGCAGCGCTGTGTTTTCCATATTATCTTTCATTTCCATAATTATTTTCTATCGATATGGTGGCGCCGGAAGGCGCATTGTCAGGAGAGCCATTCAGGCCTCCCTTCATAGAATTAAACCGAAAACAAGCGCGGCGGGTTCAACTCAGGCAGATATTTGTGGCCCGCGTCAATGACAAAGGGCCGCGTCAAGACCGAAAATCTTGACACGGCCCCTTTATGGGTTCAGACGGTTGGGTTCACTTCGGGTCGATCGCCCAGACGAGCAACATCGCGCCCCATGTGAAACCGGCTCCGAAGGCGGTCATCACAATGCGGTCGCCTTTCTTCAGCTGGCCTTTGAATTCGTCGATACAGAGGGGAATCGACGCAGCCGACGTGTTGCCGTAATGCTGGATGTTGACAAGCGTCTTCTCTGCGGGAATCTTGATGCGGCTGCCGACAGCCTCGATGATGCGCAGGTTTGCCTGATGGGGCACAAACCAGTCGACTTCTTCGACGCTGAGGTTGTTGCGCTTCATGATCGAGAGCGACGATGAAAGCATATCGCGGACTGCATTCTTGTAGACTGTCCGGCCCTCCTGATAGATGAAGTGCTCGTTGTTGTCGACAGTCTCATGCGTGGCCGGACGTGCGGAGCCGCCTCCCTTCATCATCAGATGGGGGACGCCCGTGCCGTCGACGTGGAATTCCCCGTCGATGATTCCGACAGGCTCATCGGTCGGCTCGACCAGGACTGCAGCCGCGCCGTCGCCGAACAGCGGGCACGTCGCGCGGTCAGAATAGTTGGTCATGCTCGACATCTTCTCCGCGCAGACTACTATCACTTTCTTGTAGAGGCCGCTCTGGATATAGGCCCGGGCCGCCTGAAGGGTGACGATGAAGCCGGCGCAGGCCGCCTCCAGGTCATAGCCGTAGGCGTTCGTCAGCCCGCAAGCCTCGATCATGATCGCCGCCGTCGACGGGAATCGGTAATCCGGATTCGACGTGGCGCAGATCAGGAGATCGACCTCCTCGGGCGACGTCCCGGTCTCCTCCAGAAGCCGCTTCACAGCCTGCGTCCCCAGATAGCTCGACCCGAGGGTTACATCCTTGAGGATACGGCGCTCCTTGATCCCGACGCGGGTCGTGATCCATTCGTCGTTCGTGTCGACCATCTTCGACAGCATTTCGTTGTCGAGGATGTCGTCCGGAACATAGGAGGCTATGCCGCTAATCTTTGCGTTGACCATAAGTAACACTAAAAATTAGTCATTATAAGTTGTAACTCTTGGAAATTTCTAATTTTTGAGAGTTACTTAACTGCTATATGCTGAGTTTCTTATTTCTCGATCACCTGTTTGCCGCGATAGTAACCGCATTCGCCGCATACATAGTGATACATGTGCCAGGCGCCGCAGTTCGGGCAGATGGCCAGGGTCGGGATCAGTGCTTTGTCATGCGTGCGACGTTTCGCGGTGCGGGTGTGCGATTGTCTGCGTTTAGGATGTGCCATTTTTC
>CAYZQA010000105.1:0-2405 GCA_964480745.1 uncultured Sangeribacter sp.
TTTATTACTCATGCCTATGGTTTATCCACGGAAGTTTGGTGCTGCCCCGGAATTTCCCCAATACGAGACTCACGATTATTGCAATCGATACGCCCTCGAAAATCATGCCTGCATTGAGATCGCCGAAGTAAATCCCCGCATTGGCGAAAGCGAAAAGCGGAACTATAAGATAATTGACAACAGGATGCAACGAGTCTTCCAGATCCTGGAGCGGGGAGATGACTTTGTCGGAAGCGGATTCGATTTCCTTGAGCCAGTTCATCTGGTTCTTGTCAAGGATTGTCCGCGTAGACAAACGTTCATCATCCTCATGGGCAAACCGGCTGATGTTGCTTCGGATGGTCTTGATGAACTTCCCGGGAGCGTAGACCGGTGTTGCGGGCACCGTAAAGGCTACAAGCACTCCCGCAATCGTCGGATGAATACCTGCGTTCAGGAATAAAAACCATACCACTCCGCCCAACGCAAGATAAAAAATCTTCGTCTGGATTCCGAGTCGGCCTCCGAGGAAAAGAAGGATCAGGATTCCCGCCGCCCAGAGGAGGAGAGTATAATCAATATGCGAACTGTAGAAAATTGCAATGACAAGAATGCCGCCAATGTCATCCACTACAGCAAGCGTCGTCAGGAAAATCTTCAACCCTACCGGCACTCGGTTGCCAAGCATGGCCAGCACGCCCAAAGAGAAGGCGATGTCGGTGGCCATCGGTATCGCCATTCCGGCCGAATAATCTGTGCCATGTGCGAAGAGCCAGTAAATGCCGACCGGGACAAGCATTCCTCCGATTGCCGCCAATATGGGAAGGAGAGCCTGCCGGAAAGAGGAAAGTTCGCCAACCAGCACCTCGCGTTTGATCTCCAGACCAACGGAGAAAAAGAAGATTGCCATCAACGCGTCGTTGATGAAAGCCATCACCGACATCGGTTCTCCATGATGGCTGAAAAGGTTGAAACTCCCGATCTGCAAGGCAATCTCATTCGTCCAAAGCGAATTATAGAAATCTTTCAAACCGGGGAGGTTCACTACCAGCAATGCAAGACCGGTGGCAAAGATCAGAACATTGCCACCGTTTGCATAATTCTTCAGCGTCTTCCGCGCCGTGTAAAAGACATTTGCCATCAAGCGGGATTTATATCAAACCTATCATCAAGCAGCGCAAAAAGCTGCTCGGAAGCTGTCTTTGTCTGGACCTTCTCGACTTTGTCCGTGACAACGCCGTTGCAATCGGTCACGAATGTTGTCCTGACAACACCCATATACTCGCGACCGGCCATTTTCTTGAGCGCCCAGACTCCCGCCTCCTTGATGAGAGTCAGGTCTGTATCGGCAACAATGGGGAAATTGAGCGAATACTTCTCCTCAAATTTCTTATGGCTTGCCTCGGAATCCTTGCTTACGCCGATAACCTGGTAACCCATTTTCTCAAAAATTCCGATATTATCCCGGAAATTGCAAGCCTCGGCCGTGCATCCTGGCGTATTATCCTTGGGATAAAAATAGATAATGAAACGTTTGCCGGGGTAATTGGAAAGTCTCACTTCATTTCCCTCGGCATCCTTGCCGAGCAGATCCGGGAATTTGTCTCCGATATTCATATTTCTTCTTGGTTTTATAGTTTATATGGATATGTAATTATTACGTATGAATGAGTTCAACGGTTCGCAGAAGTTGGAAAAACATCAAATTAATTTGTAAGGTGTTGGAAAAATGGGAGAAAAGTATTAACTTTGCAGCGCAAAAATGAGGCGGCCCGTCGGGCCGTTTCCTTTGCAAGAAACATAACAAAGTAATAATAAACACATTATGAATCGTTACGAGACCGTTTTCATTTTAACTCCCGTTTTGTCTGACGATCAGATGAAGGAAGCGGTAGAGAAATTCAAGGATGTGCTCAAGCAGAACGATGCCACCATGATCAACGAAGAGATCTGGGGTCTCCGCAAGCTCGCATATCCCATCCAGAAGAAATCAACCGGATTCTACATCCTCTTTGATTTCGAGGCTGACCCGACTATCGTTAAGCGTCTTGAGACCGCTTTCCGCCGCGATGAGCGCGTGCTCCGCTTCCTTACTTTCCGTCTGGACAAGTATGCTGCGGAATATGCCGACAAGCGCATGAAACTGAGAGCAAGCAAAGCAGAAGAGAAACCCGCTGAGGCAGCAGCCGAGGCTAACGTAGAAAAGGAGGCTTAACCCATGGCAGCAAACAACGAAATCCGTTATCTCACTCCTCTCACCGTCGACACGAAGAAGAAAAAATACTGCCGTTTCAAACGCAGCGGTATCAAATATATCGACTACAAGGATCCCGAGTTCCTCAAAAAGTTCCTCAACGAACAGGGCAAGATCCTTCCCCGTCGTATCACCGGCACTTCCCTGAAGTTCCAGCGTCGTGTGGCTCAGG
>CAYZQA010000106.1:0-2149 GCA_964480745.1 uncultured Sangeribacter sp.
GCTTCTGGATGACCTTCGGCCAGGAATATCTGACCCACCTCCGCGTGATCCAGAATATCGGCATGGCCCGCATCGATGAAGTGGACTACAACGGCACCAAGATCGTCCCCCTTCAGTTCCTCAAAGCTGTCCTCCCCAACCCTCAGGACCTTGGCGAGAACTACCACGGCGAGACATCCATCGGCTGCCGCATCTCGGGCCTTGACAAGCAGGGCAAGCAGATGACATACTATATCTACAACAACTGCTCTCACGAAGAAGCCTATCGCGAGACCGGGATGCAGGCCGTGAGCTACACCACCGGCGTCCCCGCCATGATTGGCGCCATGATGCTCATCAAGGGCCTCTGGAAGAAACCCGGTGTGTGGAATGTAGAGGAGTTTGATCCCGACCCCTTCATGGAGCAGCTCGGCAAGCAGGGTCTCCCCTGGCACGAAGTCATCAACGGCGACCTCGAGCTCTGACTCCGCACTTCCCATTAATTATGATAACGATTGCGGGCCGTGACGAGACCTTTTTGTCACGGCCCGCCTTGTAAATTTTCGTTTCCATACCCTCCAATCATATTCACCTAAAGGCTCTGTTATCAGGCCAGAATTTCCCTTTATTGTATGAGACTTAGCTTAAAGATTATCGTCCTATTCATCCTGCTTCTTTCAAACTTCAAGGACGCAATCGGTGAGGTTACTATCCACATCTTTTACCCGGGATTAGTAAATTCTACCTTCCGGGTGGAGGTTAATGGGAAGGACCTTGGCTATGCCCCTTTGGAAATCAAATCAATAAAGGAAGCCACTGCAAGCGAGAAAGCCGATAATTATGTCGATTTAATTACTTATCGTAAAGGAGTTCTCCCCATAACTGTTGAGGCTGAGGGGCCTGTCAATATTTTTGTTGAGTATAAATATGAATATCTTGATAGTCGGGTGGCTTTTTCATCAGAGGAGATAACTATTGAGCCCGGAAGAAGTAACGAGTATTTTTTTGAAGTTAAACTTAAGGGTATTCTCCTCCCTAAAGTGCAGATTAAAGAGTTGACTTGGGCCAAAGGAAATAAAAAGCTGAAATCAAACAAATGGACTTTACTTCCCCGGCAAAAATTGAAAGCATCCGAGATGTATAAACCTTCAGATGAATTTCTTGCATCGCGTGCTGCTCGAGTCAACCAAAACGAGTCTGAACGGGAATTTAACCGTAGTATGTTAAAAAAAGAATTTGTTGGTTCGTTAGATACTCTTCTGCATGCTACCCTTGATTTAGCTCTATCTATCACAAAGTTGGCAAAGGGTGATTTCTCGGCCAATACATCATCGGCCAATACATCCCCGACGGCATTATCCGGAGGGGCAACAGAAAGCGTGGACGAGGATATGTACTATATTCCCGATCTCTTGGCCAGTATCGATCGTGAAAAAATCGGGCCAATGGAAAGAGAATTGAATACTATTGCAGAAATCAGGGAGAAAAATAGTAAAGCTCACGAAAAGGGAAGAAAAATATCCCAAACCGAGAGACGCGCCGACCAAAAAAAAACTTTAGGCGGAACAGATGATATGGCGGTCAGAGCAGCACAATCAACAATCCAATATTTCGAACAAATTAAACAGGCTGTTGTTGCTTATGGCCGAAGAAATCATACGGATTATATCTCGGAGGAAGATTACAACAATATTGTTCATACCCGTTTTGTCGCATCTGAAAAAAATAGCAAAGAAAGATTAAAGCTTCATAAGGAGAGGACTAAGGTCCGCTCTGATAAGACATATCAAAGATACGTGGATATGTTGATGAGACATTTCTATAGTAATGATGGTCGTGACTTCTCATGGATTGCCGACTGTCAACGAAAGATGAAATCAATCAGGGAGAGGACCGGGTGCGCGAAATCACCTTGGGAAGACTGGGATGGAGGCCCTGAAGCCCCCTAATAGACTTATTGCCGGATCTTGATTGAATTTTGAAAACAAAAATCTATACACTCCTTATGAAACCTATAATTGATCTCTCAAAAAACATTGACTATCGCAGTTGGGTCACGAACTGAAACGGCGATACCTCTCCGCCCGTCTGAAAGCTTCCATTGACGCTAACCGCACATTGCTTGAGTATTACTGGAGCTTAGGACGCGACATAGCCGACAAACAATATG
>CAYZQA010000107.1:0-1929 GCA_964480745.1 uncultured Sangeribacter sp.
AATATCCTTCGGGATATCGAGGTGGAGCTGAAGGATGAGTTTGACCGGAACTTCGGGCGGCAGGCCTTCTTCACAGAGGCGTGGGCCCGACGGAAAAGCCCAACACGGCCTGGAGGGCATATCCTTGTGGACACCGGAAGGCTACGGCGAAGCATCCGGAGCGAGATCAGGGAGAGCAGCATAGTGTTCAGTTCGGATCATCCGGCAGCGGCAATCCACAACGAGGGTGGAGAAATCAAGGTGACTAAGAAGATGAAGAAGTATTTCTGGCATCGGTATTACTCGGCCACCGGGAGCTTCGGAAGACGGAAGGACGGCAGCTTGCGACAAGACAAGCGGAACAGCCAGCTGACTACTGAGGCTGAATTCTGGCGGGCGATGGCGCTGATGAAGGAGGGCTCGACGATCAAGATACCGAAGCGACAGTTTTTGGGATATGCTCCGGAAGTGGAGCAGGCCGTGAGGGGGATTATCGAGGAGAATATTGAGGAGTATTTAAGGGAAGCATTCCCAGACGAGACAATAAGATATGAGACAGGACCTATATGACAGGATAACGGAGAAACTCGGGGAACTGGAGGATGTGAGGCACATCGACATGTGGAACCGGAACATAGAGTTTCTTGACGAAGAGACACCATGGGAGCGCCCGGCAGTGTTTATAGAGATATTGCCAGTGAGATGGAGGAAAATCGAGAGCCGGGTGGAATACAGGTGTACTCCAGCAGTGAGGCTGCACATTGTGACAGACTGGTATGCAGGGAGCGAGGGGAAGCCTGGGACGGGGAATATGTTTGACCTTCCGGCACGGATCCACGAGAAGCTTGCCGGGCTGGAAGGGACGCATTTTTATGGGCTTGACCTAACGGAGAGCGACACCAACCACGACCATGGTGAGATACTTGAGATGATAGAGATATATGAGTGCGAAGCGAGCCGGATATTCTAAAGAAGGGAGCCGCCAACGTTTGTAGGGATGGCGGCTCTAATTGTGAAATTATAAATAAGATTTGTTTGGGAAATAAGAAAATTTGAATTAACTTTGCACAGACAACCAAGAAAGCGTCAGATAGAGGCTTCGGCCTACCTGGTGGCCCTTGGTTGTCACTTTTTTTATTAAAAATAATGAAATTATTTGGAAAAACGGGGAAAAGGGATTAACTTTGCAGAAATCACCGAAAGGGCGCGATAACTTCAAGCTTGTGTGATCTTAAAGCCATGGCGAGAGTCATGGCTTTAATTTTTGCAGCTCAGAGATGATCATCTCACGAGTGTTATGCTCAGTGCCAATGCGCACAGCCTGATTCCTCCATAACACATAGCATGCCTTGATAGTGCCATTGTCAAACTCCTTGCGGCGCCAATCTATTCGCTTCGCAATCTCGGCGAAATTAAGATCTCTATCGGACAAATGCATATCAAAGTCGAACACTACGCATGAACACCCTTGATGGGTCACAGCCTTAGAAAATCCTGCAGTAACACCCTTCTCGGACAGAATCCCCTTACGGTCAGCAATCATATCATCGATAAGATATTCGGGATTAGGTCGGCCTTCACTGAGAATATGCTCAAGGATCTTAATTTCCAGATCGGGGAAATTATCGAGAAGAGCATGGGCAGCCCTGATATTATCTTTCAATTCTGACTTATCCGCATGGTTGCTAATCTTTAATCTCTTGCCATATTTGGGGTCGAGTGAGCAATCAGCAGTTTCTTCCGCCTGATGAATTGCCCTACAAGCCTCGCAGAGCTGGCCTTCGGGAAGAGGAAGCTTGGCGAGGGTGGATTTTCCTTTGGCAATGTCGCAGTCGCGGCAGCGGCGGATTGTGTAGGGGTTATAGTCCGGGACAGTCTTTCGCTCGATGCCGGAGTTGAAACGGAAAATACCTTTGGAGTCGCGCTGGAGAGCCTGGTCGCCAAGGCGCA
>CAYZQA010000108.1:0-1899 GCA_964480745.1 uncultured Sangeribacter sp.
TTAGTAAAATGTATTATGGAAAGCACTTGGCGGCATTCATTTGTGAAAATGGATGTCGCTTCTTTTTTGTCTCACACTCTCACGCAGAGAACGGAAGGGAGATGGGATCGCATGGGCAAGAATCACGATAATTAAAGGGCATTTTGATGTATAGGATTTTTTCATTATATTTGCAGAAAACTTTGAGGCAATGGGTGAACTAAGATATCCCATCGGAATGCAGACATTCTCCAAGATTATCGAGGAGGGATTTATATATGTAGATAAGACCAATTACATCAAACCTTTGGTCAGCAATAGCCAGTTTATTTTCCTGAGTCGTCCCCGACGCTTTGGGAAAAGCCTTCTGCTATCAACATTAGAAGCATATTTCGAGGGAAGACGAGATCTCTTCAAAGGGCTTGCAGCCGATAGTATGGACCTCGACTGGACTCCTTCTCCGGTGCTCCACTTCGACCTTAACTCCGAAAACTTCTCAGAAAATGACGGACTCAACAGACTACTCAATCGTCTTTTGGCCGAATATGAGCAGCAATGGGGTATGACGGAAGTTGCCGACACCTTGGCAGGACGATTTTCTCAACTTATTAAAAAAGTGGCCGTGACATCAGGGCGGAATGTCGTCATTTTGGTTGATGAGTATGACAAGCCCCTCTTAGAGATTGAGGGAAACAAGGAATTGTTTGAAAAGAACCAGCGCATACTCAAGAGCTTTTTCGGCAATCTCAAGAGTATGGACAAATACATCCGGTTCGCATTCATAACAGGGGTAGCCCGATTCAGCAAAGTGAGCATCTTTAGCGACCTAAACAATCTTAAGGATATCTCTATGGAGGATGCATACGCAGATATCTGTGGATGGTCGGAAAAAGAGTTGGTTGATAATTTTCGGTCAGGCATAGAAGAAGTGGCCTCAAAACGTGGTGAAGATTTTGACACAACACTTAAGGCTCTCCGAGACTATTACGACGGATATTTATTCACTGAGGTTGGTTCAAGACTCTACAATCCATTCAGCGTCTTAAACTCACTCGACAAAAAGAGGATTGACCCCTATTGGTTTGAGACTGGAACGCCAACTTTCTTAGTGAAACGAATCAAGGCACGAGGCATATATCCTCCAGACATTAATGGCAAAAGATGTACAAGAAAAGACCTTCTCTCAGTTGGACTCCACGACAGAAATCCTCTTCCCTTGATGTTTCAGACAGGTTACCTTACCATTGGGTCTTACAATAAAGAGTTAAATATGTATGAACTCCGATTTCCCAACTATGAATTAGAAATCGGATTCTATGGGCAACTACTTCCTATCTATGCTCCAGAAGTCAGTGACCCTGACAGCCCATTCAATTTCATTGATTTCAAGATCGACCTTTATGAGGGTCGTCCGGAGGACTTCATGAAGCGTCTCGCCAGCCTACTGAAAGATCTACCCGGAGAAGATCACAATGAACCTGCTTACCGTGCCATTACCTATCTCTTGTCCGTTCTATGCGGCACAAAGGCCATTGCCGAGCATCACGGCTACAAAGGACGTAGCGATATCGAAGTCGCTACCAGCAGTTATATCTATATATTCGAGTTCAAATACAATAAAACCGTGAAGGAAGCGATGGAGCAGATCCATTCGCGCGACTATGTCGGCCGATTCGAGATTGATAATCGGACCGTCTACCTAATCGCGGCCAACTTCAACGAAAAGAAGGAAGAGCGAGGTTTGCATTATCGGATCGAACTATTGAAGAAATAGGTGTCAGGTGTCAGGCTTCAGGTGTCAGGTGGCAAAGGGGGCAGCTCTCATATAGCAAGGGAAGGTTATGAAAAAAGCGGCCCCCGGAATGGGGAGCCGCTTTGGGATTATTTCAGGAGTTTGGTGGTCTTGCCTTGTTGGTGGAT
>CAYZQA010000109.1:0-1874 GCA_964480745.1 uncultured Sangeribacter sp.
TCCACATCATACGTGACTCGCTCCCGAAGGCGTTCTGCCTCCAGGATGCGTCCATCGTTGCGGAAGAACTCGATCTGTTTGCCAAGATCAAGCGTTATCTGGTCGATGGCGTTCAAGGTCCGTTCCTTACTCGACACGAAGATGTTGGCCGGATAGATGTTGAAGCCGTCAAGATCCGTCAGAGCAACCCCGGATTGCGGATCAACCGTCTGTATCTTCTCTATCTCGTCTCCCCAGAAGACCACACGGAGCTGTATTTCTTCGAAAGATAGCATTATATCGACCGTATCCCCCTTGACGCGGAACTGACCGCGCTGAAGATCTACCTCCGTGCGTGAATACAGGGAGTCAACGAGTTTCCTGAGAAAAGCATTGCGCGAAATCCTGTCGCCAATCTTGATCTGGACCACAGTCTGGGCGAAATCTTCCGGATTGCCCATACCGTAGATGCAGCTGACACTCGAAACAACCACAACGTCCCGGCGTCCTGAAAGCAAGGCTGCAGCGGTCGACAATCGCAGCTTGTCGATCTGCTCATTTATCATCAGGTCTTTCTCAATATATTTGTCCTGACCGGGAATGTAGGCTTCCGGTTGGTAATAGTCATAGTAACTTACGAAATATTGAACCGAATTTTCCGGAAAGAAGCCTTTCATCTCCGAATAAAGCTGGGCAGCCAATGTCTTGTTATGAGAGAGAATCAACGTCGGACGTTGAACTTTCTCTATCACATTGGCCATCGTAAAAGTCTTGCCGGAACCGGTGACCCCAAGAAGGGTCTGATGGCTCTGGCCTGCCTCTATGCCCGCTACAAGTTCGGCTATTGCCTCCGGCTGGTCGCCGGTAGGGGAGTATTCTGATGATAACTGAAATTTCATTTGCTTCTATTTATCTCAACCAGTTAGACCCCTGAAGCTCTGAAATTTTATGAGACGGGGGTCTTAATCTACAAAAATAACAAAAAACTCTCGTCAATTCAAAAAAATCTGAAGGAAATGGGGAAATTGTCCTCCGCAATTGTTAATATTACAAACGTCTTCCTTTTCGCAGATTGGCTATCAAACAGGATATAGGCTATCAAGCAGGGAGATGTGAACTTAGGATAGAAATTCACTTATTAACACTACAAACTATGAAAACATTCAATCTTGGAGCAGGAATATCCCGCTATTGGTGGATTCCTCTCATTGCCGGCCTGATTTGCATCGGCCTCGGAGTATGGACAATTTGTGCACCTGCCGAATCCCTCCCAATCCTTGCAGACGCATTCGCAATCTGTTTGATCGTGGCTGGAGTTCTGGACGTCTCTTTCGGAATTGCCACAACCAGACTCAATCCTCAGTGGGGTTGGAATCTCGCTATTGGTATCCTTGACCTCATTGCGGGTATATGGATGCTCACTCTTCCCGAACCGACAATCACTGTTGTGTTCATGTATATCGTTGGAATCTGGATTCTGGTCGCAGCCATAAATAGTATATGCGCTTCTCTTGCGCTGACGGTTTATTCGCCTTGGATGCTTGTCTGGGTACTTCTCCTTCTGATCGCCACTTGTTTCATGGCTATCTGGTTCCTTTCGGCTCCTCTTATCGGTGGCGTTGCCGTTTGGCTTTGGATTGCAATATCCTTTGTCTGCTACGGTGTCTATAGAGTGACGGAAGCTTTCCATATCAAAGCCCTTCGTAAAAACATGTAACTCTCGATAGAAATTATCAAAATTCATATCCCCGGTTGCCCTATATGGCGGCCGGGGATTCTTTTGCAATGTAATGCGGTTGCTTTAAATAGGAAAACGCTGCCATCCTTGCGGGTGACAGCGTTTTGTGACTCGTGCAGGATTCAAACCTGCAACCTTCTGATCCGTAGTCAGATGC